>NZ_JBHVPD010000084.1:31584-47533 GCF_042887525.1 Kitasatospora sp. NPDC057936 | reverse complement strand
CTGAACGCCTTCGAGATCACCTTCGACGGCCGGCTCTCCATCGGCCGCCGGTAATACAAATCAACCTGAGTTACACCGTTGGCTGGACACACCCGACAAGCGCAGGAAGTCGGATCCATCGACTTCCTGTGCACCACCCTTCGGCTATGCGAGAGGAGACTGTGGGCCATGGATGCGATCGCTCATGGTGTGCGGGAGTCGTCGTCGCGGATCGGGACGTGGCTCAGGGCCCACGTCCGGCCGGCGCCCGCCGTGCCGGCTGCGGACGCGGCGAGGCTCGATGCGGCGGCGCGGGAGCTCGGGCTGGTGCTGCCCGGGGACCTGCGGGCCTGGTGGGAATTGACGGGCGTCAGCGCCGGCTTCTGGCTCCCGGGGGAGTTCGCGCCGACGGGCCTGGAGGAGGCTCTGGAGACCCGGGAGATCTGGCTGCTGGTCGCCGAGGAGAGCGCGGGTGAGGGTGCGGGTGAGAGTGCGAGTGAGGGCGCCGTTGAGGAAACGTTCCTGCCCGGGTTCATGCCGATCGCGTTGAGCCCCGGCGGCGACGGCCTGCTCGTCGATCTGCGCTCCGGCGAGTGGCAGGGCGCCGTCTTCCTCTGGGATCACGAACGCCAGGGCCTCGGCACGCCGCTCTGGGAGGGCGTGGGCTCGATGCTCGCCGACATCGCCGATGCTCTGGCGTCCGGCACCCCGGCGTTGACGTGGCACGAGGGTCTCGGCGGCCCCGAGAATCCGGTCGTCGCGACGGTGGACGAGTCCCGCGAACTGGGCTGGAAGCCCGCGTGGATCTGATCCGCACCGAGCGTGCGCAGGAAGTCGGCAGGCCCGACTTCCTGTGCGCACGGGTCGAGGTAGCCCCTGGCAGCGGAATCGCGCGCATCGAACGACTGAGGTCTCCTGGAAGGGGTGGGTCCCTCGAGGCCGAGCTGACCGCTCGCCTCGCCCTTCACCGATGAATCGAGACCGCTGTGACAGGAATCGAAGATCTCAGAGCTGCCACCCGTCTCCTGCTCGACCTGAGCTTCAGCTGGGAGGCAAAGGCACCGGACAATGACGCACCGATCGTCGACAAGACGGGCAAGGCGAGCGTTCCCGCAGTTGCGTTCGACAAAGCGTCCGGCTCGCTGGATTTCGTCATGGATGCGCAGCGGTTGCAGATTCCGAGCCTGCAGAGTCCGCTTGCCGTTCAGATGACCGGAGTGAAGTTGGACGACTCGAGCATCAAGTGGGTCCCCTCGCTCCCGAACGGCCCGGTCGGCGTGAAGATCAAGGGCGCCGGCAGTGCCACCATCACGGGCGTCGGCGGACAGATCTCAGCGAAGCTCACTTCCCTGAATCCGGCGCTGAGCAAGTCCGGAGGGCCTCAGGACCTGCGCCCCTACGCATTCGACGTGCAGTTGGCGACGCTCGGTGCCGCCAACGGGCTGACAGCGGACTTCTCGGCCTCCATCGACGGCCGGCTCTACCTGAACAACCTGACCGTCAGCGGTCTCGCCGGGCAGCTCGAAGAACTTTCGCTGTCCATCGAGAGACTCCCGACCAGCGAGTGCGTGGAAGTCCCCGTCGCCGGCGGGACCTCCATTCTCAAGGCGGTCGTCACCGGTGTTCCTCGGGGAGCGACGCTGGCCTACTCCTGGAGCGCGGCCGGCGGCACCGTGATCGGCAGCACCACCGACAGTCTTCTGGAGGTGCGGCTGCCGGCGGCGATCGGCACGGTGGTCACCGTGGGCCTGACGGTGACGGTGACCGATGCCGGCGGCGCCACGTCGCTCGTCGCCACCCCGTTCCCCGTCCTGGGAGCCGATCCCCAGCTTGCCCAACGGATGGAGAAACTCTGCAAGATCATGGAAGAGGCTCCGAGCAACTGGTTCGTCAACCCGCTCTGGGACCCGCTCCGCGACCTGGTCGTTCACCCGAACGAGCCCGCGCTGCAAAGGACCGCAGACGTCCTGATCCGGCTTGGTGAAGCGGTGCGGAACCTGCATGACGGCACGGCGTAGGGCCGTCCCGCGGAGGAGCTCCCGGCCCGCACGGATTACCGAAGGCTGACGAACGGAGCCGAGCACCCCGAACAGCCGCCCCGCGCAGCTAAGTTCCACGGCATGGAGATTCTCGTCACCGGTGGCGCCGGCTTCATCGGCTCCGCCGTCGTCCGCACCCTCACGGCGGTGGGCCACGGCGTGCGGGTGCTGGACGCACTGCTGCCCGCCGTCCATCCGTCCGCCCAGCCCCCCGAGCTGCCGGACGGCGTGCCCTTCCTGCACGGGGACGTCCGCGACCCGGCCGCCGTGGAGGAGGCGCTCGACGGGGTGGACGCCGTCTGCCACCAGGCCGCGATGGTCGGCCTTGGGCTGGACCTGAACGACGCCCCCGCCTACGCCGGCTGCAACGACCTCGGCACCGCCGTCCTGCTCGCCGCGATGGCCCGCACCAGCGTCCGGCGTCTCGTCCTGGCCGGCTCGATGGTCGTCTACGGCGAGGGCCGCTACCGCTGCCCCGCGCACGGCGACGTCGCGCCGGGCCCGCGCCGACCGGCCGACCTGGACGCGGGCCGGTTCGAGCCGCCCTGCCCGGTCTGCGCCACCGCCCTCGCCCCCGGGCTGGTCACCGAGGACGCGCCCGCCGACCCGCGCAACGTGTACGCCGCCACCAAGCTCGCCCAGGAGCACCTCGCCTCCGCGTGGGCCCGCGCCTCCGGAGGCACCGTCCTGACGCTCCGCTACCACAACGTCTACGGTCCGGGGATGCCGCGCGACACCCCGTACGCGGGGGTCGCGTCGCTGTTCCGCTCGGCGCTGGCACGGGGCGAGGCGCCCCGGGTGTTCGAGGACGGCGGCCAGCGGCGCGACTTCGTCCACGTCGAGGACGTCGCGGCGGCCAACCTGGTGGCCCTGACCTCGATCGACGCCAGGCCGCCCGGCAGCGCCCGCGCCTACAACGTGGGCAGCGGCGAGCCCCGGACGGTCGGCGAGATGGCCTCGGCGCTCGCGGAGGCGTACGGCGGCCCGGCACCGGTGGTGACGGGCGAGTACCGCCTCGGCGACGTCCGGCACATCACCGCGGACTCCGCCCGCCTGCGCACCGAACTCGGGTGGCGCCCGCAAGTGCCGTTCCACACCGGGATGAAGGAGTTCGCCGCCGCACCCCTGCGGGCGTGACCGCGGCGGACGGAACCACCGTCACGCTCAACGCACGGCCTGTTCCCAGAGCTCCAGCCCCGCGCGGAGGAGTTCGCGCACGGCCGCGGTCTCCTCGCCCGTCCAGGCTCCCTCCCCCGCGGCCGGTTCGAGGGCTTCGCCGCCGAAGACCTTCTCGTAGGCGCTGTCGTGAACCGGCCCCTGGGCGGGCAGGGGCGGGCCGGCCTTCAGGCTGCGGGAGAGGTCCTCGAAGAAGGCGGCCATGCCCATCTCCCTGATGCCGCGGTGGCACCTGCCACACGGCGAATCTAGGCGTGCGAGGCCACCCTCGACACTAGGCGTGCGAGGCCGCCCTCGGCGCCGGCAGGGCGATCTCGAAGCAGCAGCCCCCGTCGACGTTGCGCACGCCGGCCCGCCCGGCGTGGGCCTCGACGATGCCGCGCACGATGGCCAGCCCGAGCCCGCCGCCGCTGTCCCCGCTGTCGCCGCCCTCGCCCGGGTCGCGCCGGGGCGTGCGGGCGGCGCCGCCGCGCCAGCCGGTCTCGAAGACGCGCGGCAGGTCCTGTTCCGGGATGCCGCCGCAGCCGTCGGTGACGGACAGCACGACCTCGTCCGCCTCGCGCCGGGCGGCGACCGCGACCACGCCCTCCTCCGGGGTCGCCCGGATCGCGTTGACCAGCAGGTTCCCGAGCACCCTGGTGATCTCCCGGCTGTCCACCTCGACGGGCTCGGCCGCCACCTCCCGCCCCTCCAGCCGGACCCCGCGCCGCCGGGCCAGCGGGTAGGCGCCGGCGAGCGCGTCGTCCACCAGGTCGTAGACGGACACCCGGGCCACCGACAGCGACAGCGCCCCCGCCTGGATCCGGGACAGCTCGAACAGGTCGTCGACCATCCCGGTGAGCCGTTCGACCTCGGTGCGGATCCGGACGAGGTAGCGCTCCGGCTCGTCGGCGACGCCGTCCTCCAGCGCCTCGGCCATGGCCCGCAGGCCGGCGAGCGGGGTGCGCAGGTCGTGCGAGATCCAGGCGATCAGCTCCCGGCGCGAGCGCTCCAGAGCCTGTTCGCGCGCCCTGGACTCGGCGAGCCTGGCACTGGTGGCGGCCAACTCCTCGCTCAGAGCCGCCAGTTCGGTGCCGAGCGGCTGGTCCGGCGCGGTGAACCCGGCGTCGCTACCGACCGTCCGGGCCGCCACGGCGAGCGCCCGGCTGCCGGCCACCACCTGGCGGCCGAGCAGGGCGGCGGTGAGCAGCGACACGACGGCGGCCATGCCGAGCACGGTGACGACCACGCCGAAGTCGTGGGTGGACAGGAACATCGCCTGCGCCACCGCGAAGGTGCCCGAGGTCACCGCGAGGACGGTCACCACGGCGACGGTGAACAGCGAGAGCGCGACGGAACGCCGGCGCAGCAGCCGGATCGCGGCCCAGCCGAGCAATCCGGCGCCGCCGGCGCCGAGGGCGGCGAACAGGGCGATCAGCAGGACGTCCTTCACCGGTCACCACCGCCGGCCGGGTCGTAGCGGTAGCCGACGCCCCACACGGTGGTGATGAGCGCGGGCGCGGCAGGGTCGTCCTCGATCTTCTCGCGCAGCCGCCGGACGTGGACGGTGACGGTGGAGAGGTCGCCGAAGTCCCAGCCCCAGACGCGCTGCATCAGGTCCTGCCGGGAGAAGACCGTGCCGGGGTGCCGGAGCAGGAACGCGAGCAGGTCGAACTCCCGTAGGGTCAGGGAGAGTTCGCGCTCGCCACGCTGGGCCCGGCGGGCCTTCGGGTCGAGGGCGATGTCCCCCGAGCGCAGCGGGCCGCCGTCCGGAGCCGCCGAGCCCGCCGGGGCCGCGCCGGCCCGGGCGCGGCGCAGCACCGACTGCACCCGCAGCACCAGCTCGCGCGGGCTGAACGGCTTGGTGACGTAGTCGTCGGCGCCGAGCTCCAGGCCGAGGATCCGGTCGGCCTCGTCCCCCTTGGCGGTGAGCAGCACCACCGGCAGCCCGGCGCCCTCGGCGGAGGCGCGCAGGCGCCGCAGCACCTCCAGCCCGTCGAGGCCGGGGAGCATGAGGTCCAGCACCAGGAGGTCCGGGGGCGCGCTGCGGGCGAGGGCGAGCCCCTCGGCGCCGTCGGCGGCGCGGTCCACGAGGTGGCCGGCGCGGGTGAGGTAGCCGGCGACGACCTCGGCCACGGTCGGGTCGTCGTCGATCACCAGGATGCGGGAGACGTCGTTCACCTCGCCGAGGATAGGAGGTGTCGGCGCCGGGTGCGGACCGGACGGGACGGGCGTTCGCCTTCCGTAAGATCCCCGAGCCTTGCCGGACGAGATCACCCGGACGGGCCAGCCGACACGACGTCCGCGTTCCGTAAGGCGCCGGTGCCCCCGCACGCGGCCCGTCGGCGCCTAGCGTGGCCCGCGTGACCTCACCCACCCCCATTCCCCCTTCCGTCGACGTCGTCCTGCCGTGCCTGGACGAGGCTGCCGCGCTGCCCTGGGTGCTCGGCCGGATCCCGGCCGGCTGGCGGGCGATCGTCGTCGACAACGGCTCCACGGACGGCTCGGCCGAGCTGGCCCGTTCGCTCGGCGCGACGGTGGTGGCCGAGCCCCGGCGCGGTTTCGGCGCCGCCTGCCACGCCGGGCTGCTCGCGGCCACCGCCGAGCTGGTGTGCTTCCTGGACTGCGACGGCTCGCTCGATCCGGCCCAGCTGCCGCGCGTCACCGAGCCGGTGCTGGCGGGTACGGCGGACCTCGTCCTCGGCCGGCGCCGCCCGTCGACGGCCGGGGCCTGGCCGGTGCACGCCCGGCTCGCCAACGCCGTCCTCGCCCGCCGCCTGCGCGCCCGCACGGGGGCGGCGCTGCACGACCTCGGCCCGATGCGGGCCGCCCGCCGGGAGCGGCTGCTGGCGCTCGGCCTGGGCGACCGGCGCTCCGGCTACCCCCTGGAGATGGTGCTCACGGCGGCGGCGGCCGGGATGCGGATCGCCGAGACGCCGGTCGACTACCTGCCGCGCGCGGGCCGCTCCAAGGTCACCGGGACCCTGCGCGGGACCCGGCAGGCCGTCCGCGACATGCGGGCGGTGCTGGCCGCGCCGCCGCCCACGCTGCTGGTGATCGCCAAGGCGCCCGTCCCGGGCCGGGTGAAGACCCGGCTCACGCCGCCGTTCACGCCCGAGCAGGCCGCCGGTCTGGCCGAGGCCGCGCTCGGCGACACCCTGCACACGCTGTCCACCGTCCCGGCCGGGCTGCGCCTGCTGGTGCTGGACGGCGAACCGGGCGACTGGCTGCCGCCGGGCTGGCAGGTCGTGCCGCAGTCGGGCGGCGGCCTGGACGAGCGGCTCGCGGCGGCCTTCGCCGACGCCGCCCGCCTCGCCCCGGGCGCGCCCGCGCTGTTGGTCGGCATGGACACCCCGCAGCTGAGCGCGGCGGCACTGGCCGAACCGCTGTCCGCCGCCCGGCGCACGGGCGTCGACGCGTGGTACGGCCCAGCAGCGGACGGCGGCTTCTGGGCCCTCGGCCTGGCCCGGCCGACGGCTCCGCTCGCCGCCCGACTCCTGCGCGGCGTACCGATGTCCACGCCGCACACCGGAGCCCACCTCCTCGACCGTCTCGCCGCAGCAAATCTGACGGTCCATCACCTTCCGGAACTCACCGACGTGGACACCGCCGAGGACGCCCGCCGCGTCGCCGCCGAAGCCCCGCACAGCCGCTTCGGCTCCCGCCTCGCCGACTTCGAACTCAGCCACGGGGACGATGAGTTGACACCCACCACCGCTCTGCAGGTCGACTTCGAACTCAGCCACGGGGCCGATGAGTTGACACCCACCACCGCTCTGCAGGTCGACTCTCCCACCGGGATGCCACGTTGACGATCACCGCCACCACCCCCTGGGTCGACGACCCGTTCGCCGAGGCCGTCCGCACCGGCCGCGGCCCGCTCTGGCTCCGCCGTGCCGACGGCCACCGCCTCCGGCTCGACGTCGAACGCTGGTGCGCCCCGGCCACCGGGGCCGACCACAGCCTGCTGCTGCGCTGCACCCGGCTCTCCGCCCCCGTGCTCGACCTCGGCTGCGGGCCCGGCCGCCTGGTCGCCGCGCTGCTCGAACTCGGCGTCCCGGCGCTCGGCGTGGACGTGACCGGCGCGGCCGTCGCCCGCACGCTCGGCCTCGGCGGCCCGGCCCTGTGCCGCTCGGTCTTCGACCGGCTGCCCGCCGAGGGCCGCTGGGGTGCCGCACTGCTGGCCGACGGCAACCTCGGGATCGGCGGCGACCCGCTCGCCCTGCTCCGCCGGGGCGCCGAACTCATCGCCGCGGACGGCCTGTTGCTCGTCGAGGTGGAGGCGGCGGAGACGGACGAGCGCGCCGTCGTCCGGGTCGAGGGCCCGGACGGCCGCCTCGGCCCGCCGTTCCCGTGGGCCCGCCTCGGCACCCGCGCCGCCCTGCGCCGCGCCCGCGCGGCCGGCCTCGCGGAGGCCGAGCGCTGGACCTCGCACGGCCGGCGCTTCCTCGCCCTGCGCAAGGCCTGAGCCGGACGCGGGCATGGATTTGGGCCGGGGTCCAGGGAGCCTTGCAGGACGCCGTTCGTGCGTCACGCGTGCGGCTGTCGCCCAACCGCCTCTCGGCCCCTCGGTCAGGGGTGCCCCGGCGGCACCCTTCGCGGCGTCGCGGCCGAGCCTGCCAGAAGCCCCGGGCGGGGACAAGACCCCCGAACCGACGCCTACCCGGCGTTCCCCACCCGCCACGGCGGGTGCCCGGACCTGCACGTCAACGGCACCCGTCCCGCGCCGTCCGCGCACCGGACCCACGGGACGGGCACCAGCCCCACGGGACGGGCACCCCCTTCACACCGCCCGCGCGAGCACCCGCCGAGCGGCCCGGCGGCCGCCCCACCGCCGCACCGCGCCGCCCGTCACGACGCACGCCAGCGCCACCCCGTACGCGGCCTGCTGCGCCTCGATCCCGCCCGTCAGGTAGAGCACCTGCCCCGCCGCCGGGACGGCCAGCCACTCCCACCGCCCGTCCAGCGCGACGAGCGCCACCACCAGCAGCCCGTACCACGGGTAGGACGGCGCCACGACGAGCAGTGCCGTCCCGGTGACGAGGAGCGCGCCCGACCACGGCCGCGCCGGGTCCCCGCGCCGCAGCACCCACAGCGCCACCCCGGCCAGCACGGCTCCCGCCGCCCACGGCAGCAGCGCGTCCGGCAGGACCAGCGCCGGCAGCCCGAACCGGTCGATGTGCCCCTGCTCGTAGCCCTCCTCCCGCAGGTAGCCCGGCAGGTACCCGAGCACCCCGGCGCCGGACGCGGCGACGTACGGGACGTACGAGAGCGCGAACGCGCCGACCGTCCACGCCAGCAGCACCGCGCTCTCCCGGACGGACCGGCGGGCGAGCACCCCCGGCAGCGCCAGCCCGGGCAGCAGCTTGACCGCGATGGCGGCTCCGGCCAACAGCCCCCCGGCCGCCGGGCGCCGTCGCACCACACACCCCAGCCCGGCCACGAGCAGCAGTGCGCCCAACGTGTCCACGTGCGCGTCGTTGACCGCCCACACCGTCACGCCCGGGCACCACCCCCACAGCGCCGCCCGCCGGTTCCCCCGCCCGACCACGAGCAGCGCCCCCGTCGTCGCGACCGCGAGCAGCGCGCCGGCCGCCTGCGCCCCGCGCACCCCGCCGCCGAACGGGTGCACGACGAGGAACCACGCCTCCGCGACGGGCGGGTAAATCGTGTGCACGGCGGGCCGGTTGATGTGGGTGCAGTCCCCGGCCGCCGTCCGCCGCTCGTCCCAGCCGGCGCACTCCCCGCCCGTCGGCCAGAGCCCGGGATCGCGCAGCCGGGCGAGTGCGGGGTCGTCGGGGGTGTGCGCGTACGGGGAGATCCCGGCGGCCTGCACCCGGCCGTCCCAGACGTACCGGTAGGCGTCGTCGCTGGTGCGCGGCGGCGCGAGGAGGCCGACGGCGGCGACGGCGATGCTGCCCGCGAGCACCAGAGGCGCGACCTGACGGTCAGTCACCTTCCGGAGCGGTACGAGCGCGAGCGCGAACAGCCCGGCGTCGACGGCGTACCAGACGAACAGGGGCGCGCGATGGTCGAGCGCGCCACCGCCCGTGACGGTCACGACGAGGGCTCCGACCAGGGCGGCGAGGGCGAGGAGGGCACGAGTGAGCACGGCGCCCACCCTGCCACCGCCGGGCCGGGGCGGGCCGCCGCGACGTGGCGCCGTTCGGATTCCGTAAGCACGTCGGAGCGCCGCCGCGGGGCCCCGGACGGGTTCCATGGGCACGTGAACCCGAAGACGCCCGAACCCCCCGGCCCGAGCTCCCCCGGCCCGAGCTCCCCCAGTCCGTCCCGCCGCTACGACCTCCCGCTCCCGCCGCCGCCCGACGCCCTGCGCCGCGGCCCGTTCCGCGACGGGAAGTTCCGCTCGGCGCTGCACGAGCCGCGCACCACCGTCGTGCTCGGCCGCTGGCTCGGCGCCGCGCTGCTGGTCTGCTTCCTCACCGGCCTGGTCAGCCACGCCCTCCAGGACCCGCCGACCTGGCTCGTCCCGTACCTCCAGAGCCGGCCGGTGGGCGGCTACCAGGTCACCCAGGGGCTGCACGTGATCAGCGGCCTGGCCGCGATCCCGCTGCTCGGGGCGAAGCTGTGGACGGTCTACCCGCGGCTCTTCGAGTGGCCGCCCGCCCGCAGCGTGCTGCACGCGCTGGAGCGGCTCGGCATCTTCGTCCTCGTCGCGGCGATGCTGCTGGAGGTGTTCACCGGGCTGTTCAACACGCTCCAGTGGTACCCGTGGCCGTTCCCGTTCCGCCAAACCCACTTCTGGCTGGCCTGGTTGGCCACCGGCGGGCTCCTCGTCCACATCGCCGCCAAGGGCACGCTCATCGCCCGGCACTGGCGCCGCCCGGCCGTCGGGCTCCCGCAGCGCCGCGCCTTCCTGACCGCCGTGACGGCCGCCGCGGGTGTCGTGACCCTCACCACCGCCGGGCAGACGGTGCCCTTCCTCAGCGGCCTGGACCTGCTCGCCCCGCGCCGCCCGGACATCGGCCCGCAGGGCCTGCCGGTCAACCGCACCGCCGCCCAGGCCGGCACCGTCACCGCCCCCGCGGACTGGCGGCTGCGCGTGGACGGCCCCCGCCCGTACACCCTCACCCTCGCGGAGCTCGCGCAACTACCGCAGCACGACGTGGAATTGCCGATCGCGTGTGTCGAGGGCTGGAGCGCGACGGCCCGCTGGAGCGGGGTCCGGATCGCCGACCTGATGGAGCGCGCCGGCGCCCCGGCCGGGTCCGCACTGCGCTTCACGTCCTTCGAGGCCAACGGGCCCTACCGGGTGATGGAGATGCCGTCCGAGTACGCCGTCGACCCGCTCTCACTGCTCGCCCTGCGCGTCAACGGCGAGGTACTGAAGGCCGACCACGGCTATCCGGCGCGGGTCATCGCCCCCAACCGGCCCGGCGTGCTGCAGACCAAGTGGATCGAACGGATCGAGGTCGTCTGATGCCCCGTTGGCTGCGCGCCGCCCTCCTGCTCGGCGGCCTCGCCCTGCTCGGCTTCGGCCTCTCCGGCCTGCTCGCCGACTCCTACATCACCGCCCCGTTCGACGTCCTGGTGTGGGCCGTCGGAGCGGTCGTCCTGCACGACGGCCTGTGGCTGCCGCTGCTCTGCCTGGTCGGCGCCCGCTACGCCCGCGGCCCGGTGCTGCGCGCGTGGCTGGTCGTCGCGGCGGCGGTGACGGCCGTCGGGCTGCCGGCCGTCCTGCGGGACGGCACGGACCACGGCAACTCCACGCTGCTGCCGCTGCCTTACGGCCGCAACCTGCTGCTGGTGCTGGCCGCCACCGCCGTCGTCGCGCTGCTGGTCGCGCTCGTCCGGCGGTGGCGCACCCAGGGCCTCAGGCCCCGGCGGCGACGCCCGGCAGACCCGTCGTGAGCCCGTCCAGCGCGTGCGAGCAGACGCAGTCCCGGTCGGCCGGCAGGCTCTCCAGCGCCTTGAACAGCACGGTGCGCAGCCGGTCGACGTTCCCCGCGAAGGCCTTCAGCACCTCGGCGTGGGTGACGCCCTCACCGGCCTCCACCCCGGCGTCCAGGTCGGTCACCAGCGCCAACGACGTGTAGCAGAGCCCGAGTTCGCGCGCCAGCACGGCCTCGGGGTGCCCGGTCATGCCGACCACCGACCAGCCGTTCGCGGAGAACCAGCGCGACTCGGCGCGGGTGGAGAAGCGCGGGCCCTCGATCACCACGAGCGTCCCGCCGTCCACCGGCTCCCAGGCCGCGTCGCGCGCCGCGTCCAGCGCCGCCCGGCGCCCGGCGGGGCAGTACGGGTCGGCCATCGACACGTGCACGACCTCGGGGAGCGAGCCGTCCGGCAGCGGCAGTCCGTCGTAGTAGGTCTGCACCCGGCCGGAGGTGCGGTCGACGAACTGGTCCGGCACCAGCAGCGTGCCGGGCCCGTACTCCGGCCGCAGCCCGCCCACCGCGCACGGCGCGAGCACCTGGCGCACACCGAGTGCGTGCAGGGCCCACAGGTTGGCCCGGTAATCGATCCGGTGCGGCGGCAGCCCGTGGCCGCGCCCGTGCCGCGGCACGAACGCCACCCGGCGGCCGGCCACCTCGCCGAGGAACAGGGCGTCGCTCGGCGGCCCGTACGGCGTGTCGACGCGCACCTCGGTCACGTCGTCCAGCAGCGCGTACAGCCCCGATCCGCCGATCACACCCAGTTCGGCGCGCGGGAGTCGCTGATCGTTCGTCATCGTTCGTGCCCTTCCTCGGAGACGTCCCGGCCACTGTAGGAGGCGGCGCCCCCGGCGGAAGCGGGACCTCGATTACGTCGGTCTTACGGCTCGCGGCGCCGCGGGCCGCTGCGGCCGAATGGCGGCGGGCCGCCGGGGTGGTCCCCGGCGGCCGGGCGGGTGACTTTCCGGACGCGTCGGCAACCGTCCGCCCCACCCGGCGTGCGTCGGTGGACATGCGCCGCCTCCGGACGGCGTACGCCCTGTCCCCGGACCTGAGAGCCGCCCATGCCTCCCACCGCCCGTCTCCGCAGCCTCGTCCCCACCGCCCTCTGCGCCCTGGCCGTCGCCCTCGCGGCCCCCGCGGCGCAGGCCGCACCCCCGGGCGGCGGCCACGGGGCCGACCCCGTCGGGAGGTACGACTGGGAGAACGTGGCGGACTGCGAGAGCAGCCACGACTGGCACATCAACTCCGGCAACGGCTACTTCGGCGGCCTCCAGTTCGACAACCCCACCTGGCGCGAGAACGGCGGCCTCGCCTACGCCCCGCGCGCCGACCTCGCCACCCGCGAGGAGCAGATCGCCGTCGCCACCGTGCTCGCCGAGCGCCGCGGCCTGAGCCCCTGGCCGGTCTGCGGCGCCCGCGCGACCCGCGACCACGACCGGACCCGGGACCACGACCGCGATCGGGAGCGGGACCGCGATCGGGAGCACGCCCGCGGCACCGCCCTGCCGCCGCCGGCCGCCCCGGCCACCGCGCTCGCCGGCGGTGAGCGGCGGGTCGGCCAGGACGACACCCTGTTCGGCCTCGCGGACACCCTCCGCCTCCCCGGCGGCTGGCCCGCCCTCTACGAGGCCAACCGTGACGTCGTGGGCGACGACCCCGACCTCATCCAGCCCGGCATGGTCCTGCGCCTGCCGTCCTGAGCCCGGCCGGACCCGCCGCCGCCCACGCCCCCGCCAGTGGGGAGCGTGGGCGGTGTCGTCACGCGGGCTCCGCCACGAGGACGTGCAGCCCCCGCGCCCCCACCTCGCTGTGCCGGACGGCCAGGCCCGCCGCCGCGCACTGCTCCTCGACCCACTCCGGTGAGAGCCGCAGCTTCGGGTAGCTGCTGACCTCCTGCGTCCACGTCCCGCCGCTGCGGGTGTGGACCAGGTCGTGCACCAGCGCGGTGTCCTCGTCCGGGTACTCCAGCACGCAGGTCATGATCCGGTCCTCGGTGGCCCGCACCGGGAGGAAGCGGTCGGTGCCGGTGAGCGGCCGGGTCAGGTCCCGGAAGGACAGCACGAGCCGCCCGCCCGGCGCGAGCGCGCGCGCCGCGTCCCCCAGCAGCGCGACGACGTCCTGCCGCGCCGGGAGGTGCGTGAGCGTGTCCCCCATGCACACCACCGCGGCCACCGTGCCCGGCCCGGTGTGTGCCGGCAGGGCGCCCCGCAGGTCCGCCAGGACCGGCCGGACGGTGTCCGCGTGCCCGGCCTTCGCCGCCAGTTCCGTCAGTTCATCGAGCAGCCGCGCGCTCGTGTCGACGGCGAGGACCGTCCCGTAGCCCAGCGCGGCGAGGGCGAGGCTCTGCGGCCCCGGCCCGGCCCCGAGGTCCACGGCGAGCCGGCCGGGGCCGTCCGCACTCACGCCGAGCCCGGCGAGCAGCTCGGCCTGGGCCGCGGCGAGGGCCGGGACGTCACCGCCGAGCATCCAGGTGTAGTGCGCGGCGAGGAGTCGGTCGTAATGCTCGGGTGCGGTGTTCACGGAGGTTCCTTCCGTCCGAAGTTCCTGTCCCTGACGGCATGTTAGGAACTCCTGATCCCGGCGAACCGGGCGCCCCCGGAAAAGCGGTCGGCCCGCCCGGTCACCAGGACCGGACGGGCCGACGGACGGCGGGGCGCGCTACCCGACGTGGACGCGCGGGCGGCGCGTGCGGTCCGGCTCCGCCTCGCGCAGCACCTCGCGGGTGACCGGGGCCACCTCGCCCTGGCCGAACAGGAAGAACCGCAGGAACTGGGCGAACGGGTTGCCCTCGGTCCACTCGAAGTACAGGTGCGGCCGCTGGCCCGTACGGTCCCGGACGGTGAGCGCCAGCGCGGCGATCGCGTTCGGGACGCTGGAGCTCTCCAGCGTCAGCACCCGGTAGCGCCCGTGCAGCACCTCGCCGCGGACGGTGAGCTCGGACTCGAAGTCCGAGGCGTCGCGGACCGTCACCTCGACGAAGACCAGGTCGTCCTCGCCCGGGATGTCGTTGTCGGCGCGGATCTGGCGGATCTTGTCGCGGTACTCGGCGACGTCCCGGTGGGTCGGCTCGTTGGCGATCAGGCGCAGCGGGCGGTGCGCGTAGTCGCGGATGAAGCGCTCGGCGACGTCGTCCAGGGTCACGTCGGTGACGCGCAGCTCGAAGGCCCGCTTGAGCCGGGAGAGCAGCGACACCAGGATGATGCCGGCGATGAAGCAGGCACCGATCTTGACGCCGTCCGGACGCTCCATCGTGTTGATCACGGTGGTGTACAGGAACACGGCCGAGATGATCCCGAAGGCCGTGGTCCAGCCGCGCTGGCGCTTCTTGTAGGCGGCGATGGTCACGGCGATGGCCGCCGAGCTGATCAGCACGAGCACGCCGGTCGCGTAGGCGCCGCCCTGGGCGTCGACGTTGGCGTCGAACAGCCAGGTGATCAGGAAGCCGACGAGGGTGAGGACGATCACCATCGGACGGACGGCGCGCGCCCAGTGCGGGGCCATGCCGTAGCGCGGCAGGTAGCGGGGCAGCAGGTTCAGCATGCCCGCCATGGCGGAGGCGCCGGCGAACCACAGGATCGCGATCGTCGACAGGTCGTAGACGCTGCCGAAGGCGCCGCCCAGGTACTGGTGCGCGAGGAAGGCGAGGGCGCGGCCGTTGGCCTCGCCGCCGGCCTCGAACTCCTTGGCCGGGATGAGCAGCGTGCAGATGAAGCTGGTGGCGATCAGGAAGGTGCTCATGATCACGGCGGCGGTGGTGAGCAGCTTGCGGGTGCCGCGGATGCGGCCGGCCGGGTTCGCCTCGGTGTCGCCCGCGTCGCCCTCGATGTGCGGCATGACGGCGACGCCGGTCTCGAACCCGGACATGCCGAGCGCGAGCTTGGGGAACACGACCAGTGCGACGCCGATCATGACGAAGACGTTGCCGTGCTGGACGGTCAGCGCGTTGGACCAGTCGGTGACGACGTGCGGAGCCTGGATGATCTTCCAGATGCCGACCGCGACGACCACGACGTTGAGCGCCAGGTAGACCACGACCAGGCCGACGGCCAGGCCGATCGCCTCGCCGAAGCCCTTCAGGAACACCGCGCCGAGCAGCGCGACCAGGATCAGCGTGATCAGCATCTGCTTGCCGCCGAGGACGCTGTTCAGGTGCGGGTTCTCGACCAGGTGCGCGCTGGCGTCGGCGGCCGAGAGCGTGATCGTGATGATGAAGTCCGTCGCCGCGAAGCCGAGCAGGGCGAGCACGAAGAGCTTGCCCTTCCAGAACGACAGCAGCCGCTCCAGCATCGCGATCGAGCCCTCGCCGCGCGGGCTCTCCTGGGCCACCCGCCGGTAGACCGGCAGCGCGCCCAGCAGGGTCACGATCACCAGCACGATCGTGGCGATCGGCGACAGCAGGCCGGCCGCGAGGGCGGCGATGCCCGGCTGGTAGCCGAGCGTCGAGAAGTAGTCCAGGCCGGTCAGGCACATCACGCGCCACCAGCGCTGGCCCTGGTGGCCGCCGTGCGCTTCGCCGCCGTCCTGCCCGCTCTGGTCACCCTGCGTGTCCTTGGCCACGGACGCGTCGGCCAGCAGCCAGCTGCGGAGGCGTATTCGCGCCGACGGCGCGGCCACCTCCGGGGACGCCGCCACCTGCGCCGTCCCCGTCTCCGTCGAACCCGACGAAACCACCTTGCACCTCTTGTTCAAGACCCCGTAAAAGCGCCGTCGGGCGACGGCAGTGCGCCAGGCTATGCGACCGGCGTTAAGGAGTCGTCATCGGCCCGCGTTAAGAAAACGTCATGGTGGTGGACGTCTTGGCGCCGTCGGGGGCGCGCCGGGGCGGGGGGGCGCCCCCCGCCCCCCCCCCCCCTGGGGGGGGGGGGGGGGCCCCCCCCC
>NZ_JBHVPD010000084.1:0-31574 GCF_042887525.1 Kitasatospora sp. NPDC057936 | reverse complement strand
CCCGTCAGGGCCCATGGCATGGGTCCGGTGTTTTTGGTGGGTTCAGGGCCCGGCGTTATCAATGGGGGTTGGGGGGGGGGGGGGGGGGGCGGGGGGGGGGGGGCGGGGGGGGGGGCGCCCCCCCGGCCCGGCACCGGCAGGCGTTACGCCTGGTAACCGAGGACCGTCATCATGCCCGTCTCGGCGTGGTAGACGTTGTGGCAGTGGACCATCCACAGGCCCGGATTGTCGGCGTCGAAGTCGACGGCGAGCGTCGTGCCGGGCAGCACGATCGCGGTGTCCTTGCGCGGGCCGCCGCCCGCCGCTCCGACGAGCGCGAAGGTGTGCCCGTGCAGGTGGACCGGGTGCCACATCTCCGTCGAGTTCCGGAACTCCAGCCGCACCCGCTCCCCCGCCGCCACCGGGTGGCGCTGCGCGGGGTCGTACCTGCGGCCGTCGAAGGCCCAGTCGGCCTTCGCCATGCCTCCGGTCAGCTCCAGCCGCACCGTCCGGTCCGGCGCCTTGGCGGGCAGCCGGACGCCCGCGGCCGCCGTGAGCTGCGCGGCGGTCACCAGCCGGCCGTCCAGCTCGGCCGGGCGCACCGAGGCGTCGGGCGCGGCGCCGCCGCCGGTGCGCAGCAGCGCGAGCGCGGAGGCGCCCTTGCCCTCGGCGAGGGCGGTGAGGGGGAAGACGCCGTCCTTGACGGTCACCAGGACGTCGTAGCGCTCGCCCATGCCGAGCAGGAGCGCCTGGGTGGCGGCCGGCTCGACCGGGAAGCCGTCGGTGTGGGTGACGGTCAGCTCGTGGCCGCCGAGGGCGACCCGGTAGGCGGTGTCGCCGCCCGCGTTGATCAGCCGGATCCGGACCCGGTCGCCCGGCTTGGCGGTGAAGGTCTCGGGCGCGGTCGCGAGGCGGCCGTTGACCAGGTGGAACGGGTACGCGACGTCGCCCGCGTCACCGCCGAGGAGGTCGCTGCGGGCTCCCATGAGCATGCGCGAGGGGCCGGCCGCGCCCGCCGCGTCGTGGCCCCCCATGCCCGCCATGTCGTGCCCGCCCATGCCGGCCATGTCGTGCCCGCCCATGCCGGCCATGTCGTGCCCGCCCATGCCCTTGGACAGTTCGCTCAGGACGGCTTCGGGGGTGCTCCCGTCCACCCCGTCCAGCCAGTCGTCCAGGACGACGACCCACTCCTTGTCGTAGGCCAGCGGCTCCTTCGGGTCGTCGACGATCAGCGGCGCGTACAGCCCGCGGTCCTGCTGGACGCCGGAGTGCGGGTGGAGCCAGTACGTGCCCGGGCGGGTGAGCGCGAAGCGGTAGTCGAACGCGGCCCCGGCCCGGACCGGATCCTGCGTCACCCCCGGGACGCCGTCCATGTCGTTGCGCAGCGCGAGGCCGTGCCAGTGCAGCGAGGTCGGCTGCGGGAGGTGGTTGGCGAGGGTGAGCGCGAGCGTCTCGCCGGCGGTGGCGCGGACCTCGCGGCCGGGCAGCGCGTCGCCGTACGCCCAGCTGCGGACGGTGCGCCCGCCGAGGTCGAGGGTGGTCTCGGTGGCGGTGAGCGCGACCTTGCGCTCCGCCCCGGGGTTGCGCCGCGCCTCGGCGGCGGCGACCTCGGGACCGTTCGGACGGACGAAGCCGGCCGGCGCCGGAGCCTGCCCGCCGTGGTCCATGCCCTCCATGCCCTTCATGGAGTCCGAACACGCGGCCAGGATCCCGGTCCCGGCAGCGGCGAGCGCCGCGCCGAGCACGGCGCGTCGAGAGGGTGTGCGCATGACGAAATGCACCTCGTGTGTAGGTGTGGGTCGGTGGACGTGCGAGGCAACCGCCACACGCCTACTGACGCAGCACCGACACCTCGGCGAGGACCGACCTCCCGCCCCGGGGCGGCGGAAGCGCCCGGACGGCGGCCAGCAGCAACGCCCGCACGGCAGCAGCAGAATCACCGGCCCGCCGCAACACGTACCCCCCGACGGCGAGCAGCACGAGTCCCCAACCGGCCGGCACGGCAAGGCAGACCGCCATCGGGTCCATCCCGCCGGGCATCCCGGGGTCGGCCGTGACGTCGTGCGACCGGTGCACCTGGACGGCGACATGCTCCCCGCCGTGCCGTCCTCGGTGCCCACCGGTCGGATGCCCGAGCGTGTGCATGGTCAGCACCCCGAACAGCAGGGCGGCGAGCAGAACTCCGCGCAGGACCCGCACCATGCCGTCCCGCACCGCCCACCTCCACTCCGCCATTTACCCCCACAGGGTATACCGCATCACCGTGTGACCCGTTGTTCGCACCCGTCCCGCCCCCGGTAGCATCCGGGCCGGGGAGATCACGCACACCGACGCGCCCGACGGCGCGCAGGTCGGGCTGCCCCGCGGCGGCCCCGTCCGGAGCCACCGGTTCCCGCGACACCCTGGAGCTGCACCCGATGGCCCTGCCACGACACCCGGCGACCCTCCTGCGGCGCGCGGGCCGCAGACTCGGCGCCGCCGCCACCCTGCTCTCCCTGGCCGTGGCGACGGCCGGGCTCGGCACGGCGCCCTCGGCCGCGGCCGCCGCTTCCGCCCCCGTCACCGCCCCCGTCCCCGTCCCCGTCCCCGTCCCAGCGAACCTCACCGCCGCCGGCCCGTTCAGGGACTCCTTCCAGCAGGACCCGGCCCTCGACACCGACCCGTTGTACGGCCTGAACGTGGGACTCGACCGACGGCAGAACGGCGTCCGGACCACGTCGTGGACGCGCGTCTCCGGCCGCTGGGACACCACCGCGGCACCGCCGCCCTACTACGTGCAGACGAGCCACCCCGCCCAGCCGAACCGCATGGTGTTCTCGCTCGGCGTCTCGGCCGTCATGCTCGGCGCCCCGGCCGTGGCCGACCAGGACGGCCGGTTCACCGTGTCCACGGTCGTCGACCCCGTCGTCGGCGACACCGCGAGCGCCGACTGGGCCTCGATCGTGCTCAGCCGCAGCCACCGCGCCACCGGCTACGTGACCAACTCCGACGTCGACCTCGGCTTCATCGTCTCCTCCTCCGGCAAGCTCTCGCTCTTCCACGGCGGGGGCGGCGAAACCCCGTTCTGGACGGGCACGGTGCCGGCCGCCGACAAGTACGCCGTCTCGCTGACCGTCTCCAGCGGCGCCGACCGGGCGCTCGCCCTGACCGTCAACGGCACCGTCTTCCCGGTCACGGCGCCGGCCGGCGTCAACCGCTGGCCGAGCAGCGCGTTCCTCTACCTCGGGGCGTACCTGTCCGACCGGAACTCGGTGACCGCCTTCGGCGACGGCGCCGGCACCGGCACCGGCACCGGCGTGAACGTCAGCCGGATCGACGCGAGCGCCACGGCGGGCGCCAAACCGTTCGTCGACACCTTCGACGGCTCCCCCGCCGGCGGCGACCACGGCCTCAACGACGACCTGAGCGCCCGTCAGCCGACCGTCGTCAGCGCCAACTACACTGCGGTGTCCGGCGTTCAGGGCCTCGCCGCCTCTCCGCCGGCGGGCTCGGTGCGGGTCAACGACCCCGTCGCCCCGAACGCGCTCTCCTTCCCGCAGGGCACGGCCGCCGTACGGCTCGACAAGCCCGCCACGGCCGACCTTTCGGGCACCTACACCGTCCACGCGCGCCTCACCCCGGCCGTCGGATCGACCGGCGGGACGGACGCGGCCTCGCTCCTCGTGAGCAACGGCTCGGGCAGCACCGGCGCTGTCGACGCCCGCGACGTGGCCCTGGGCCTCCAGGTCCAGGCCGGCGGCGCACTGACGCTCTACCAGGGCGGCCGGCAACTCCCGCTCACCGTCGGCTCGGTGACCCCGGCGTCGGACACCTACGACGTCTCGCTCGCGCTCGCAGCCGGAACGGCCGGGCAGGCGACCGTCACCGTCAACGGCACCACGGTGTTCGCCGGCCCCACCCCGGCCGCGCTCCCCCGCGACGGCTACGTGTACCTCGGCTCGCGGCGCACCACCCCCGGGGCCGTCGGCACGGCCGACGACCTGCGCGTCACCATGCTCGGCAGGCTCGACTACTACGGCTACTTCGACATCATGGACCCGCGCGACAACATCGACCACAGCCCCGAAGTGGCGCCGTGGACGAACATGAACAACTACATCGGCCAGGACCTCGCCAACCCCCGCTACTCGGGCTTCCTCGACTACTGCGCACCGGCCTCCTGCGTCCTCGACGTCTACAGCGTCGTCACGCTGAAGGATGCCCAGGGCAACATCACCGGGCCCGACCCGAACGCGGCGGCCAACCTCTCCGCGCTCCGCGGGCGGATCGGCTCCAACCTCGACAAGATCTCCATGATCTACCTGCTCGACGAGCCGTACTACCACGGCTTCACGCCCGACCAGGTGCAGACCGAGGCCGACCAGGTCCGGACCGCCTTCCCCGACAAGCCGATCGCCTACACCACCGACGCCTACAACCTCACCCGGCCCGTCCCGCGCGCGGCCGACTTCGTCGGCTTCGACCACTACTGCGCCGGACGCGGCCGCCTCCAGCAGGAACTCGCCACCCTCCAGGGCGCCCTCGCCTCGCCCGACCAGCACCTCGTGCTCTTCCCCGAGTCCTTCATCACCGGCCTCGACCACCCGAACGGCTGCGAGAACTCCACCGACGCGGCCCTCGCCGCCGACAACGCCGACTACCGCGCGATGGCCGCCCAGAACCCGCGGATCGTCTACCTCCAGAACTTCCGCTGGCTCGACTCGAAGCAGCCGGGCACGATGCCGCTGACCACCGCGCGCCAGCAGGCCATCGGCAAGGCCGTCATCAACGCCACCCCGGCCGGCCCGGCGACCGGCGTCGGCGTCTACCGCCCCGGTGACCGCACCGTCAGCGAGAACAGCCACAACGACACCCTCCTCGGCGTCGGCCCGGTGGCCGGCCTCGTCACCGGGCCCGACGACGTCGTGCTGACCGGCCACTGGAACGGCCCCGGCACCGACACGGTCGCCGTCTACCACCGCGACACCGCGACCTTCGTCCTCACCGACGACAACGCCACCCCGGCCGCCACCGTCCGCTTCGGCGTCACCGGCGACATCCCCCTGGTCGGCGACTGGAGCGGCCGGGGCCGCACCACCGTCGGCGTCTACCGCCCGAGCGACCAGAACTTCTACCTCAGCGACGACAACGCCACCCCCACGTACACCGTCAAGTACGGCAACCCCGGCTGGACCCCGCTGGTCGGCAACTGGAGCGGCACCGGCACCACCACCATCGGCGCCTACGACCCCACCACCCAGATGTTCTACCTGCGCGACTCCAACACCCCCGGCGACGCCGACCACCGCTTCAAGTTCGGCAACCCCGGCGACACCCCCGTCAAGGGCGACTGGGACGGCACCGGGATCGACACCGTCGGCATCTACCGCTCCACCGACCGCTCCTTCTACGCCTCGGCCAACGAGGGCACCGTCATCCCCTACGCCGTCGTCTTCGGCAACCCCGGCGACATCCCCCTGACGGGCAACTGGGGCTGACCCCCCGACCCGGAACGGCCCCTGAGACACACCCCCTAAGGGCGTAGACACGGGAGCCGGCGGGCATCGCTGGTCGTAGGGTCCAACCGCCGCTCGTGAGAAGGTGCCAACCGTGAAGGTTATCGATCTCGTTCTCAATATCCTCTGGTTGATCTTCTGCGGTATCTGGATGGCGATCGGCTACGTCATCGCCGGAATCATCTGCTGCGTACTGATCATCACCATCCCGTTCGGCATTGCCTCGTTCCGCATCGCCGGCTACGTGCTGTGGCCGTTCGGGCGGACGGCGGTCGAGCGGCGGGACGCCGGGGCGGCGTCCTGTGTCGGGAACGTGATCTGGCTGGTGTTCGCGGGGTGGTGGCTGGCCCTCGGGCACCTGATCACCAGCATCCCGCTGTTCCTGTCGATCATCGGGATCCCCTTCGGGTGGGCCAACCTCAAGATGATCCCGATCTCCCTCACCCCGCTCGGGCGCGAGATCGTGTCGACGGACCAGCGCTTCGCCGGCTGGTAGGAGAACGGGCGCGCGACGGCCGACGAGGAGTGAAATCCTCGTCGGCCGTCGGCGTTCCTACAGGTCCAGGATGCCGATGGCCATGTCGCGCATCTCGACCTTGCGGATCTTGCCGGTGACGGTCATCGGGAACTCGTCGACGACGTGGACGTAGCGCGGGATCTTGAAGTGGGCGAGCCGGCCGGTGCAGTAGGCGCGGACGGCTTCGGGGGTGAGGGGTGCGGCGCCCTCGCGCATGCGGATCCAGGCCATCAGCTCCTCGCCGTACTTGGGGTCGGGGACGCCGATCACCTGGACGTCGAGGATGTCGGGGTGGGTGTAGAGGAACTCCTCGATCTCGCGCGGGTAGAGGTTCTCGCCGCCGCGGATGACCATGTCCTTGATGCGGCCGGTGATGGCGAGGTAGCCGTCCTCGTCCATGACGGCGAGGTCGCCGGTGTGCATCCAGCGGGCGGCGTCGACGGCCTCGGCGGTGCGCTCGGGCTCGCCCCAGTAGCCGAGCATGACGGAGTATCCGCGCGTGCAGAGCTCGCCGGGTTCGCCGCGCGGGACGGTGCGGCCGGTGGCGGGGTCGATGACCTTGACCTCCAGGTGCGGGCCGACCCGGCCGACGGTGGAGACGCGGCGCTCGACGGAGTCGTCGGTGCGGGTCTGGGTGGAGACGGGCGAGGTCTCCGTCATGCCGTAGCAGATGGAGACCTCGGCCATGCCCATCCGGTCGATGACGTCCTTCATGACCTCGGTCGGGCAGGGGGCGCCGGCCATGATGCCGGTGCGCAGGCTGGAGAGGTCGTGGCGCTCGAAGTCCGGGTCGGCGAGCTCGGCGATGAACATCGTGGGCACCCCGTAGAGGGAGGTGCAGCGCTCGGCGGCGACGGCGGCGAGGGTGGCGCCGGGCTCGAAGGAGGGGGCCGGAATGACCGTGCAGGCGCCGTGGGAGGTGGCGGCGAGGTTGCCCATGACCATGCCGAAGCAGTGGTAGAAGGGCACCGGGATGCAGATCCGGTCCTGCTCGGTGTAGTCGAGCAACTCGCCGACGAAGTAACCGTTGTTGAGGATGTTGTGGTGCGACAGCGTCGCGCCCTTGGGGAAGCCGGTCGTGCCGGAGGTGTACTGGATGTTGATCGGGTCGTCCGGCGCCAGTTCGGCCCCGCGGACGGCGAGGGGCTCGGGGTCGGCCCGGCGGCCGACGGTCAGCAGGTCGTCCCAGGCCGCACTGCCGATCAGGACGACGCGCTCCAATTCCGGGCAGCGCGGCCGGACTTCGTCGATCATCGCCGCGTAGTCCGAGGTCTTGAAGGACGGCGCCGCCACCAGCAGCCGGATCCCGGCCTGATTGAGCACGTACTCCAACTCGTGCGAGCGGTAGGCCGGGTTGACCGTCACCAGGATCGCGCCGAGCTTGGCGGTGGCGTACTGGGTGAGCGTCCACTCGGCGCAGTTGGGGGCCCAGATGCCGACCCGGTCGCCCTTGGCGATGCCGAGGGCGAGCAGGCCGAGGGCCAGCGCGTCGACGTCGGCGGCGAGTTCGGCGTACGTCCAGCGGCGGGCGGTGGCGCGGTCCACCAGGGCGTCGCGCCCGGGGAAGGCGCGGACCGCGCGGTCGAGGTTCTCGCCGATCGTGTCGCCGAGCAGCGGCACGTCCGCGGTGCCGGATGAGTAGCTGCGACTGGTCGACGTGGTCCGCACGTGCTGCCTCCTGGCTGGGGATCGCGAGGGTCGGGGACCATGGTCCCGATCCCGCACCCCCGGCGCCACCCCCGAACGGGGGTACGGCCCCGGCCCGGACACGGCGAAGGGCCGCCCGCCGGAGTCGGCGGACGGCCCAGGGCCGTCGTCAGGCGTTGATGCAGGTGTTGCCGAACGCCGGGTTCAGGATCGAGACCACGCCGATCGAGTTGCCACAGACGTTGGCCTCGACGTTCACCGGGATCTGGATCTGGTTGCCGGACAGCACACCCGGCGAGCCGAACGCGACACCGTTGGCGGTGGCGTCGCCGGCCGCGGCGGTGCCGGCCCCGGCCAGGACGCACATCGCGGCGAGGGCGGTGGCGGCGAGGGTGGTGCGAATACGCATTGCGTCACTCCTTGTGAGGGTGGCGAAAAACCGTGTGACGATCACACTCGCCCCCGATCTCACTCGATCCGGTGCCCGAAATGCCGGTATTGCTCGCTACGACGGCGTGTCGTCCGACCACGTTACGTCACCGCTGCCCAGGGCCACGGAGGCGCGCGGGAGCATCGGCCCGTCGCCCCGCCGGGACAGCACCGTCAGCGCGCCGACCTGCGCGGACAGGCTGCCGAGCCGGGCCGCGCACTCGGCGGCGAGCTCCTTCGGGTGCTGCGTGCGGCCGAGCGACAGGTGCGGCGTGTAGCCGCCGGCACGGCCGCGGCAGCGCGGGAAGCGCTCCAGGAGGTCCGCGTACAGCCGGACCCAGGGCGCGGACCCGGCGGCGGCCGGATCGAGCCAGACGGTCGCGTACGCGCGGTGCCGGAAGCTGCGCACCCCGCTCAGGCGGACCGGGAACGGCGGGGTGCGCGCCACGGCGGCGGAGAGCAGCGGGACCGCGCGGGCGAATTCACTCTCCGGGACGAATCCGAAGAGCACGTTGACGTGCGGCGGCCAGCGCCGGACCTGCGGGTCGTGCACCAGCCGGATCGCCTGGACGGCCGGCCACAGCTCGGGCGGCGGCAGCCAGGCGACGGCCGTGCGCGGCGTCGGCGGGAGGTCCAGGACGGCAGGACGGACGACGGCCCGGCCCGCCGCCCCGTCGTCCGTCCTGCCGTCCATGGGGCCAGGCTACGGACCCAGCCGCGCCTCCACCGCGTCCAGCAGCTCCCGGGCCGGGTGCAGGCCCGGCTCGGCCCGCAAGGCCCGGCGCAGGAGCACGCGCGCCGTCGGGTCGTCGCCCTCGCGGACGGCGTCGAGCGCCTCGTTGTAGTCGATCCGGCCCGCGTAACGCAGCCGGACCAGGGCGACCAGGTCCTCCCGGCAGGACGGGCAGCGCAGGCTCTCCGGATCCGCCGGGACGGCGCACTGCGGGCAGGGCACCTCGATCGGCGGGACGGCGTCGTCGGGGTTCATCGGGGACCGGCCTCCTCGGGGCGCACCGGGCCGAGCGACTCCGGCGTCGGGTCGTTGCCCAGCTCCCGCTGCGCCTGGGCGTACAGCACCAGGAGCGCGGAGTTGTGCCGGTTGGCGGCCTCCATGTTGGCGGACTCCACGGCCGCGTCCAGGCCGCGCAGCTCGGCGATGATCTGCTGGGCGAGGCCGGGCGAGACCAGGTTCTGGCTCACGTAGACGTTGCACATGGTGAGCATGCGGAAGGTGTGGCCGAGCGAGTCGCACAGCTCGTCGGCGCGCTGGGCGGCGCGCATCGCGCCCTCCCAGTCGGCCGCCTCGCGGCGCAGCCGCAGGTCGGCGGCGACCGAGCGCAGGCGGTCGAGGTCGCTCGGGTCGAGGTGCTTCTCGCAGTAGTGGATGAACAGGCTCAGGTACGCCTCCGAACCGCGCACCCAGCGCTGGGCCTTGAGCTGGCGCTGGGCCCGCTCCAGGGCCTCGTCGACCGACTGGCCGCGGGTCTGGCCGGCCGCGAGGTCGTCGAGGGTGTCCATGAGGCGCTGGGCCTCGCGGAGTTCGGCCTCGGTGAGCTCGCCGCCCCAGCGGTCGGTGAAGGTCTCGATCTGCCGCTGCTGCTCCTCCACCTGGACCTTCAACTCGGGGTCGAGGGTGACCCGTTCGAGTTTGACGGTCTTCTCGCCGCCGCCCTGGATGCGCACCGACAGGGTGATGGTGCGGTCCCGGTCGAGGCCGAAGGAGACCGCCACGGGGGTGCGGCCGCCGAGGCCGGCGGGCAGGCGCAGGGTGAGGTGGCCGATCAGCTCGTTCTGCTGGGCGATCTCGTGTTCGCCCTCGTAGACGGCGACTTCGAGGCGCTGGCGGCCGCTGCCGGAGACGACGAATTCCCGGCTGACCGGCGAACTGGTCGGGTAGATGGTGTTCTTGGGGATGATGACGGCGAGCCGGCCGTCGTTGAGCTCGATGCCGAGGTTCTTCGGGGTGATGTCGAACGGGTTGGTGACCTGCATCAACTCGCCGCATCCCGTGCAGACTTCGCTCCCGGGCCGGTTGACCACCCCGCAGGAGGCGCAGCGCAGGCCGACGTCCTCGGCGGCGCTGGAGGCGACCCTGGTCTGCCCGGGGGCGGCCGAGTTGAGCGGCTCGCCGCACAGTTCGCAGGCGGTGACGCCGGGGGCGGCCGGGGTGCCGCAGCGCGGGCAGTTGTCGCTGTGGGCGACGGTGGGCGCCTGGGACGGGGGCGTCACGGCGCCCGAACCGTCCAGCGCCTGGCTGCACTTGGGGCAGGCGGCGGCCTCGGCGTCGACCGGGACGTGACAGGTGGGGCAGGACACCCGGGGGCCGCCGAGCAGCGAGGTGGCGCAGTTGGCGCAGGCCGAGGCGGAGAGGTCGCCGGGCGCCCGGCACTCGGGGCACTCGACCTCGCCGACCAGCGCGGACTGCACGGCCGCGCCGAGCGCGACGCACTGCATCGGGTTGACGCCGCGGCGGATCCGGCGCGGCCCGAAGACCTCGCCCAGGCGCCGCGCCACCAGCGGGATCGCGGTGGAGCCGCCGACCAGCACGACCTCGTCGATGTCCCCGACGGTGAGGTTGGCCTGCATGATGGCCTTGTGGGTCAGCTCGATGGTGCGCTCGATGTGGCCCTCGATGAGCTCCTCGAAGCGGGTGCGCTCGAACTCCGTCTCCAGCACCAGCTGGCCGGCGCCGAGGCCGGGGAGGATGACCTCGGAGGACTCCTGGTGGGAGAGCTCGATCTTGACCGTCTCGGCGGTGGAGGCGATCTTCGGGCGGTCGCGCAGGTCGGGCTGGTAGTCCGAGCCGTACTCCTCGCGGATGTCGTCGAGCAGCGCGGTGGTGATCGCCCGGTCGAAGTCGTCGCCGCCGAGCAGGTTGTCGCCCTCGATGCCGAGCACCGAGACCGAGCCTGGCACCAGCAGCAGGATCGAGATGTCGAAGGTGCCGCCGCCGAGGTCGTAGACCAGGACGGTGCGGCCCTCGTCGCCGGCCTCCGAGGTGATCCCGTAGGCGAGGGCGGCGGCGGTCGGCTCGTTGATGATCCGCAGCACGTGCAGGCCGGCCAGCCGGCCCGCCTCCTGGGTGGCCGCGACCTGCCGCTCGCCGAAGTACGCCGGGACGGTGATGACGGCCCGGTGGAACGGCTCGCCGAAGCGCTGCTCGGCGTCCTCCTTGAGGCGGTGCAGGATGATCGCGGAGATCTCGATCGGGGTGTAGGAACGGCCGTTGAACCAGACGTTGACGTCGCCGTCGGTGCCGGCCGTGACCTTGTAGTCGACCTCCTTGAGGGCCGCCTGGACCTGCGGGTCCTTGAACTTGCGGCCCATGAAGCGCTTGACCGAGCGGATCACGTTCGCGCCGTCGATCGCGGTGCGGCTGCGCGCGGTGGAGCCGACCAGCAGCTCGCCCTTGCGGCCGGTGCCGACGACGGAGGGCGTGGCCTCCTGGTTCTGCCGGTTGAAGACGATCTCCGGCTCGCCCCGGCGCAGGTGGGCCACCACCGAGTTGGTGGTGCCCAGGTCGATGCCGAGTGTGCGGTACATGGTGTCCCCCTCTAGTTCTTTTTCCGCTTGCGGCGCGTACCGGAGCCCGTGCGGGCCCGCCGGGGCCTGGTGGGCGGCGTCTTCGGGCGGCCGGGACCCGCCGACGCGGCGGGGCCGGGGCCGGGGTCGACGAGGTCGACGGCGTCCTCGGGCTCGACGACGCGCTCCGGCTCGACGACGCCCTCGGGCTCGACGGTGCCCCCAGGCTCGACGACGCCCTCCGGCTCGACGGCCTCCTCGGGCTTCGGCTCCGGGGTGAGCACCGCCTCCACGTACCCGGCGCCGAGCACGTACACGGACTCCGGCTCCGGCTCCGGCTCGGACACCGGCGCCGCGACCACGACCTGGGCCCGGCGCAGCACCTCGTCCCCCCAGAAGAACCCGGTGACGACCGTCTGCACGACCGTCTCCGGCGCCACCCCCGGCCGTGGCTCGGTGCCGACGATCTCGGCCAGCACCGGGTCCGCGGTCAGCCCTTCGAGCCGCATCGGCCGCACCCCGGCCCTGGCCAGCCGCCCCAGCAGGCGCCGCCGGGTCGCCTCGATCCCGGCGCCCCGCCCGAGGTGGACGAGCTCCGGGTCGAGGCCGAGCGAGGCGAGCGCGTCGTCCACCTCGACGAGCGCACCGAGCAGTTCCTGCTGCGCAGCCCGGGCGGCCTGCGCCTCCTCCTCGCGCTTGCGCGTCAGCATCGAGGCGCGGAACAGCAGTTGGGTGAAGCTCTGCCCGAGGTCGAGCGCCCGGGCGCGCTCGGGCACCGGCAGCGGCGCCGGCAGCTGCCCGGGCACGGCGGCCGGGACCGGCGCCTGGTCCGATGCCTGGTCCGGCGCCTGGTCCGACGTCGGCAACGGGGCGGACGGTTCGGGGCTCGGGGCGTGGTGGGTGGTCATTCGGGGACCTCGATCTGCGGCAGCACGGACAGGTCGGCGGCGAAACGGGCGGGGACGGGCGGTTCGGGGGCGGTGCCCGGCGGGGCGGGCTCGGCGAAGTCGGCGGCCAGCTCGGCCCGGTGGAGCGCCAGGAAGGAGGCGGCGGGCGGCGGCTGGGGCCGCTCGACGACGAGCAGCGGGTCGGCGAGGGCCGGCGCCAGCAGCCCGGCGGCGCGGTCGACCGGCTCCGGCGGGAGGGGCTGCTGGAGGTCCAGCTCCAGGCGCTTGTCCGGGTTGCGCAGCAGGGCGGCGGCCTCCTGGACCTGCTGGCGGGTGTGGCGACCGGACTTCGTCGCCGGGCCGACGGCGAGGAGGATCTCGCGCGCACTGGCGCTCGGCGGGACGCCCAGGATCTCGTACGGCGACGGTTCTTCCAGTGGCATGGCGCGGGTTGCTCTCCTTCGGCCGCGGCCCGGGACCGCGGTGTGGACGACGGCCGGGTCAGTACAGCGAGTTGATCTTGCGCTGGAGGGCGCGCAGTTCCGCGTCCTGCGGGTTGTGCTCGACGGCCTGCTTGATCAGCTGCCGGGCCTCCCGGTAGGCGCGGGCGTTGGCCCTGGCCACGGCGTGGGCACTGAGGACGATCCCGAGCTCGGTGTGCAGCTTCGCCGTGTCCTCCGCCGAGCCGGACAGCCCCAGCGCCTCCTCCAGCAGCCGGACGGCCCCGGGGTAGCGCCTCGCCTCGTACTGCTCGACGGCCTCGCTGCGCCACACGCTGACGGCCAGCTTGCGGACGTCGGCGGCCTGGCCGTCGTACTCCATCGCCTTGCGCAGCATCGCGGAGCGCTCGGCGAAGGGGCGGTCCTGGAGGTTGTCCAGCATGTGGTTGGCCAGCATGACGGCGACCCGGCGCGGGGCCTCCGTCTCGGCCCGGCCGGTGAACTCCGGGTCGGCGCGCAGGGCTTCGGTCATCCGGGACACCGCCACCGTGCTGCGGCCGGCCAGCGCCGCGGTGAGCGCGAGGCGGCGCAGCGCGAAGGCGAGGCCGAGCCGGTGGTCCGGGTCGGGGTTGAGGTCGATCAGCTCGCGCCACAGCTCCACGGCCTCTTCCAGCTGGCGGACCGGGGCGTCGGGCTGGGTGAGCTGGTTGGCCCGGTTGCCGAGCGCGGCGGCGAGGAACTGCCGGGCGGTCTGGTCGCCGGGGTTGAGGGTGAGGCTCTTGCGCAGCAGGGTGAGGGCGCGGGGGTAGTCCTTGGTCTCGTTGTTGATCTTCCGGGCCCACTGGGCGTAGGTGGCGCCGAGGTCGCTGCGCACGTCGGCGTGGTCGGGGGCCAGCGCCAGGGCGCGTTCGAGGAGTTCGGCCGCGCCCTGCTGGTCGTCGTCGCTGCTCTTGAGCAGGGCGCGGGCCGCGCGCAGACCGGACTCGGCGGCGATGCCGGGCGCGTCGGCGGGCAGTGCGGCCCCGGGGACGGCGTGGGCGCGGGTGAGGCAGTCGAGGGCCTCGCGCCAGTTCTGGTTGCGGTGGTGCCCGCGGGCCTCGTCGACCAGGGTCGCCACCAGCAGGCCGCGCCAGGCGTCGTCGCGCTGCGCCTCCGGTACGGCGTCCAGCGCCTCGACGGCGGCGGACTGGAAGCCCTGGATCAGGAGGTAGCGCTGCGGGCCGAGGGGTCCGAACAGGTCGAGCGCCTGGTCGAGCGGATGCGGCTCAGGGCGGGACGCGCGCTTCCAGCCCTGTACGGCCCGGTCGAACTGCTCGCCCCACCAGGGGAGTTCCGGTGCCGAGCGGAGGAGTCCGGTCAGCGTCGGACCGTGCGCGAGGTGGCCGGCCGTGGCCCGTCCGGGCTGACGGACGGTCAGATCGGCCTGGACGAAGGCCTCGGCGCAGTGCGACTCCATGGCGAGGCGGAGCGTCCAGCTCGCCGCGTCCTCGCCGGTGCGGCCCTCGGCCTCGTCGAGCGCGCGCAGGTCGACGCGCAGCCGTTCGACGAGCGCGGCGCGCGCGGCGGCGACGCGCGCCGGTTCGGCCGGGCGGCCGGTGATCCGGGCGGACTCGGCCCACAGGGCGGGCAGGTGCAGGGCGGCGGCCAGGCAGCCGATCGTCCAGCGCCAGACCTGCGGATCGGCGGTCCCGCCCTCCGGACCGGGCGCGGTCGCCAGGCGGTACCCGGCGAGGCCGAGGGCGTGCAGCAGGCGGGCGTCGGTCGGGTCGGCGAGCAGCAGCGCGTGGTAGGCGTTCCAGGCCTCCCAGCGACGGCCCTCCAAGGCGTGCCGATGGGCCTCGTGCTCGGCCAGCATGCCGAGGGTGGCGGCGGCCTGCGGGTGGCCCGGCGACAGCCGCAGGACCTCGCGGAGGTCACCGGCGGCCGCACCGGGCTCGCCCGCGTCGAGGCGGCCCGCCGCGCGGCGGACCAGCACGGCGGCGCGCTCCCGGGCGGCCGCCTCCGGCAGCTCGGCCAACGCCTCGTCCAGCCGCCCGAGTTCGGCACGCAGCAGGGCGAGGTCGAGCCGGACGGGCGCGGCGGGGGCGCCGTCGCCGAACGCGTCGGCCCAGGCGGCGAGCACCGGCTCGGCCTGCTCGGGCACGCCGGCGCGGCGCGCGCAGTCCAGGACGGCCCGCAGGGCGGGGCTGGCGCAGCGGACGCAGCGCGGGGAGGCGGCGTCGGCGGGCCGGTAGAGGTGCGCGTCGCACGCCTCCCGGCCGCAGCCGCCGCACGAGCCGGTGGCGGGGGCCTCGCAGACGGGGCAGTCGGCGGGCGGGGCGGGGACCGGTTCGGACGCGGGTGCAGGCGCAGGGGCGGCCGGACCGCCCGCCACCGGGCCGGTGGCGTACGGGTTCGGCGCAGCACCCTGCGTCGGGCCGTCGGCCCCGACCGGTCCGGTGACGTACGGGTTCACCGGCCCGCCGGCCACCGGGCCCGTGGCGTACGGGTTCGGCGCAGCACCCTGCGTCGGGCCGTCGGCCCCGACCGGCCCGGTGACGTACGGGTTCACCGGCCCGCCGGCCACCGGGCCCGTGGCGTGCACGGCCGGGACCACGCCCGGAGCGGCGCCCGGGCGCACAGCCGCCGTGGCGCCGTCCGCCGCCGCACCGGTGCACCCGACGCAGCGCGGCACGCCCGCCGTACCGCGCGCCTCGCCCGCCTCGCCCGCCTCGCCCGCGCGGTCGAAGTGCGCGTCGCACGTCTCGCGCCCGCAGCCGCCGCACACACCGGACGCCCGGCGCCCACAGATCGCGCACCCGACGGACGGCACCGCAGGAACGGCACCGGGCGCGGCCGCCCCCGGAACCGCCCGCGGCGGCGGGACCGCACCCGAACCGGCAGCGGCCGAAGCAGCACGCGGCGGCGGGACCGCACCCGAGGGGGCAGCGGCCGAAGCAGCCCGCGGCGGCGGGACCGCACCCGAACCGGCAGCGGGCACAACGACGCGCGGCGCAGGCGCCGACAGGAAGTGCCGGTGCCACTCCAGCGCCGTCGCCCAGTTCCCGGCGCGCTCCGCGAGGGCCGCGCGCAGGCGGGCGACGGCCGGGTCGCCCGCCGGGTCGGCGTCCAGCGGTGCGAGCAGGGCGACCGTCTGCACCGGGCGGCCGGCCAGGAGCGCCGCGGCGGCCAGGTGGTAGCGGTCGCGCGGGCCCGCGTGGGCGTCGATCAGGCCGGGCAGGGTCTCCGTCGTGCCCCCGGCCAGGGCGAGCGCGGCCCGCAGCCGCCCCTGCCGGGCACCGACCGCGCCCGGGAGGCCGTCCGCGAGGGCGAGCGCCTCGGCCGCGCGCGTCCGCGCCTCGGGGTGGTCGCGGCCCGTGACGAGCAGGTGGGCCGCCTCGCGCAGCGCGGCCTCGCGCAGGGCGGGCCGGTAGCCGGGCGCGTGCGGGTCGTCGTCGGCGGCCCGCTGCCACAGCTCGCGCGCCGCGGTGGGGTCGGTGGCCAGGCTCCGCCGGGCCAGCCGGTCGCGGACGACGGCCAGCCACGTGCGCAGGTCGTCGTCGCGCAGCCGCTCGAAGGCGGTCAGCGCGCTCGTCAGGTCGCCGGATCGGACGCCGGCGAGGCCGTGGTGGAACGCGGCGATCCGCCCCCACCGGGAGTCGTCGCCCGCCTCGGCACGCAGCAGCGGCTCGGCCTCGGCGGTCCGTCCGGCGGCGAGCAGGGCGGCGCCGAGCCGGACGCGGGCCGGGCGCCAGCCGGAGTCCAGCTCGAGACCGGCGCGGTAGTCGGCGGCGGCCTCCGCGGCGCGGTCGGCCCGCTCGTGGACCAGGGCCAGGCCGAACCTGGCCGGGGCGAAGGCGGGTTGGGCGGCGAGCGCGGCGGTGAACTGCTCCTCGGCCTGGTCGTCGGCGCCGAGCAGCAGCGCGAGGCGGCCGAGCGCGTAGCGGGGGCGGGGGTCCCACGAGGCCTCGCCGGCGGCGGCCTGGAAGTCGCCCCAGGCGGCCTCGGTCTCACCGAGCCGCTGCCGGGCCAGGCCGCGGAACAGCAGGCTCTCGGCGCGCAGGGCGGGTCCGCGGGACCACCGGTAGGCCTCGCCCGGCGCGCGCCGCAGCGCCTCGTCGAAGGCGGCGACGGCGGGGGCGTCCCGGTGCAGGGCGAAGAGCTGCGCGCCCCAGCGGAACCACAGTTCGCCGCCGCCGCCCGGCGCGGCCGACGCGAGCAGGGCCTCGGCCTCCTCCGCGCGCTCGGTGCCGCGCAGGACGGCCGCCCGGGCCAGCACCGGCCAGTCCCGGCCCGGCAGGGCGGCGAGGGCCTCCGCGGTGGCGCCGTCGCGCTGCTCGGGCGGGCCGTCGTGGCACAGCCGCTGGAGCCAGTCCAGGGCCCGGGCCGCCGCCTGGGCCTCGGCGCCCGGCTCGGCGCCGCCGGCCGTCGCCCGCAGGAAGGCGAGCACCGGCGCGAGGGAGCCGGCCGCAGCCGACATCCGCTCTTCGGCGAGGCGTTGCAGGCTCCACCGGGGCAACTGCCGGGCCGGGTCGGCGAGCAGCGGGAACGCCTCGTGGTGCAGGGCCAGGGCGGCCTGCGGGTCACCGATGGCGACCGTGGCCTCGGCCTGGCCGAGCAGGGCGAGGCCGCGCTGCTCCGAGAGCGCCCCGGGCGCCCCGGCGAGCCGGCCGGCCAGCTTCGCGTAACGCCGCCTGGCCTGCTGCGCCTTGCCGGCCGCGAGCCGCTCGGCCGCCCCGGCCAGGGCCTTCGCCACCGCCTGCGGGTCGAGCGCCCGCCGTCGGCGGACCACCAGGACGCCCGCCACAGCGGCCAGTGCCACCACGATCAGCACCACCGCGAGCTGCGCCATGCACCGTCCCCCTGTGCTCCCCGACCGCCCCCATCATGATCAAATAGGCATGTTCGATCATGAGTTGACGCTATTTCATGATGTTGCTCGGCGAGCATCAGGATAGGCCCTCGGCGGGGCCGCCGAACAGGAACGAGCACTATCCTGGGCACCGCGAACAGCCGGGCCGCCGTCGGTGGCCCGGCGTCAGGCAGCAAACGGGGGTGGCGTGTCCGAGTCGCGTTGGGTGCCCGGGCTCCGGTTCGGACCGGAGTTCGACCCCGAGCAGTACGAGCTCCTCGAATTCCACCACCGGGGCGGGGAGGCCGAGGTGTGGCGGGCCGTTCGTACCGGCCACAACGGGCGCAAGGAGCTCGTCGCCGCCAAGATCATGCTCGAACGGGACCCGTCCGAGGTCCGCCGCTGGCTCGGCCGCTGGGACGACGTCTCGCACAACGCCCACCGCCTCGGCATCACCGACCTCGTCGTGCCGAGCTTCCTCCTCGGCCCCTCCCCGCACCGGCCCGGCTCCGCGCCCACCAGCGGGCTGCTCGCCTACCAGATCTCCCCCTGGGTCGACGGCGTCCCGCTGCACACCTGGGCCGGTGCGAACCGCGCCGGGCCCTCGGCGGCGGCCGAGGTGCTCGCGCGGCTGTGCCGCATCGTCGACGAGTTGCACCGCAAGCGCTGGGTGCACCGCGACATCTCCCCCGCCAACGTCCTCGTCGACGCGGCCGGCCAGGTCAAGCTCATCGACCTCACCTTCCTCGCCCCGCTCGACCACACCCTCACCGTCGCCGTGTTCACCCCGGGGCACGTGCCGCCCGAGGCCGAGCAGGTCGGCGGGTTCCCGACCACCGCCAAGGACCTGTTCGCCGTCGGCACCCTGGCCCGCGCCCTCCTGCTGCCCGACCACGGCCGCCTCGACCACCGGCTGGCCGTCGAACAGGCCCGCGCCGAACTCCTCGCCGCCGGCTACGGCGAGGAACTCGCCGACTGGGCCTGCGAACCGCTCGCCCGCGACCCCGACCGGCGCCCCGCCCCGCTCGGCCCCTGGGCCGCCCGCGGACGCGAACTGCTGCGCGCGCACCGGCCGCGGCCCCGCACGACCGGCCTGGCCGTGCTGCCGGGTTCGGGCGGCACCCCGCTGGTCGCCGCCGCGCGGGCGGACGGAGGCGTCCTGCTGGCGGGCGCACAAGGACTTCCGCCCGGGCAGGGGCCGGAAGCCGTACGGGAGTTGGTGTGCGGACGGGCCGGGCTCCGCAGTGAACTCGTCCTGTGCGCCGAGGACGGCACCGGCACCCTGTGGGTCGGCACCACGACGGGGTGGTGGGAGGCCGCGCGCGGCGTCACCGGCCTCGCGGGCGGCGTCGACGCCACCGGCGAACTGACCGTCTGGACGGCCGCCGGCGGCGCGCTGCACTCCTTCCGCTGGGCCCCCGGGCGCACCCTCACCGGCCGCGAACTGCCCGACTGCCCCGCCGACCGGGTCCTCGCCGCCGTCGAGGAGCGGCCCGGCGCGTGGCTCGTCCTCGTCGAGCACCGGGACCGCGCCCTGTGGTGGCGCACCGGCACCGGCACCGCCCCCACGCCGCTCGGCCCGTCCGGACCACTCCGCGCCGCCGCCCTCGCCCGCACGTCGGCGGGACCGCAGGCCGCCACGCTGCGCGCCGACGGCTCCGTCCAGCTGCACACCCTCGGCGCCGCCGGCCACGCCCCCGAGGTCGGCGACGGCGAGCCCGCCCACGCCCTCGCCCTGGCCGGCCACCGCGGCGGGCCGACGCTCGCCCTGGCCGGCGAGGGCGGCGTCCGCCTGCGCACGGCCACCCCGGCCCGCCACCCGCGCTGGTGGCGCCCCACCCTGCGCCCGGCGACCCGCGTCGCGCTGGCCGTCGGGGACGACTGGCGGCTGTGCCTGGCGGCCGTGGTCGAGGGCGAGCTGCAGTGCTGGCAGGAGGACACGGCCTACCGCTGGCAGGCGGTGGCGCTGCCGCCCCAGTGACTCTTGCGGGCCGTCAGCTCCGCTGCGGAACGGGGTTGTCCGGGGAGTCGAGCCAGGCCGTCTGAGTCTCCGGGGTGACCGTCAGCCCGAACCGCTCGTGCCCGGGGCGGCCTTGGGAGTCCCACCAGCGATAGGCGGCCTCCACCTCGTCCCAGAGGTTCCGGGGACCGGACTGGTACACCTCGTACTCCGTGCGCTCCCGCTCGTAGTCGGCCGACGCCCAGGACAGGGTGTCCCGGCTGTAGAGCCACAGCGTGTAGGCGCCGTCGTCGTAGCGCTCCGCCCGCCAGAACGCCCCGGGCACGCCGAGCCCGATGACGAACTGCTGGAACCACGCACCCGTGCCCCACGGGGAGAGGCTGGTCATGCTCTTCACGCCATCCGCCGGCCAGGGAACCCCATGCAGGTAGTCGTCGAACGGCGGTCGGTCCGTGCGCTGTTGGCGGAGCCGCATGAAGGCGGACCCGCCGGTGAAGCTGCCGAGCGCCCGGGTCCCGTCGCTGTTCACGACCAGCCGGACGATCTGTTCCCCGCCGTATTCGGTGCCGAACGGGGCAACGATCACCCCGCCCGGGCCCGACTGGGCCAGCCACGCCGGTGGGATCTCCAGCAGGGAACAGGTGGCGATGATCCGGTCGTAGGGAGCGCCCTCCGCCCACCCAGCGCGGCCGTCGCCCTCGATCACGGTCGGTGCGAGCCCAGCCCTGTCCAGATTCTCTCGGGCGCCGCGCGCAACGTCCGGGTCGTACTCCACCGTCACCACGTTCAGGTCGCCGAGCCGGTGCGCGAGAAGCCCGGCGTTCCAGCCCGTACCCGTCCCGATCTCCAGCACCCTGTCGCCCGGACGAACGTCCAGGTCCCGGAGCATGGAAGCCACCATGGTCGGCATGGAGTTGGACGAAGTCGGGGTCACGCCGAGCCCGTCCCCCACGTGCTCGCCGCCGTCCCATTGGGTGGTCAGCGGGATGTCCGAGTAGACCGCCCTCCGCCACGCCCCGGGATCGTGGGAGCGGTACACGACAGGGTTCTGCCTGGTGCCGTCGGCAATGCCCGGCCAGATGCGGTCCGGCACGAAGAGCTCACGGCGGACGGCCGTGAAGGAGGGCAGCCAGTCCGAGGTCAGCGCACCGCCCGACACGAGCGCGGAGGCGAGCCCCTGGGGGCCCGCCTCCTGGGGCGTCTCGCGGGTCACTTGCCGCTCGCCGGGTTCTGGCCGTCCGAGGTGTTGCCGCCCTCGTCGGAACCGCCGCCTCCGTGCCCGCTGCCCTTATTGCTGTCGTCCTGCTGCCCGCCGCCCTTGCCGTCGCCCGAGCCACCGCCGTGCTTGCCCATCTCAGTACCTCCGTTTGCTGGTTGGCCCCGCCCAGGCCGATGCCTGTGCGGGTGTTCACCGCCCGCGCCGGGCCCCTTCCCAGGCCCGGCGCGGGAGTTCAGGGGATCACTCGCTCTCGACCGCCGGAGTGCGAGTGCAAACGGTGTGCGCCGGGAGGACGGCCGACCGTCGGCCGGGGCAGTCGTCCTGCTGGATCAGCTCATCCTCTGCAGGTTTCGTGCCGCGCCGCTCGAACATCTCGACGATCTCCGCGACCGCCGCCCGCCATAACGGACTCGTTCGATCCACGTACCACGCACCCTGGACGCTGGGGATCGGCTCGGGGAACATCAGGCGCCTCCTGACCGATGCCGACCACACGAGGAGCCGGAAGCGCGACAGAGACAGGTCAGGGCTTTGTCCCGGACACCGCCCGGGCATCCCCAGTGAGCGCGCTGGGACCTGGCGCGAAGGAGTGTGGCCACATATCCCAGCATCGACTGATGAATCGTCAATCTCGATATCCAGCCGGTAATCTCACTGTGAGATGGAGAGTTGGCGCCGGAGGTTTGGACCATGGGAACCGCGATGGAACCGATCAGGCTGGCGGACCTCGCATGGCAGAACGAGGAGGTGCGCGACGCACTCCGTCGCCGCGACGTCGCGGCGCTCTTCCGATATGTGCAGCACCACAGCGGGTCCAGCCAGGCGCGGCTCGCCGTCCAGGTCGGCATGACCCAGTCCCGTGTCAATGAGATCATCAACAGACACCGTCAGGTCACCAAGCTGGACGTCTTCGAGCGCATCGCCGACGGGCTGAACATGCCGGACAGCGCCAGGCGCCTGCTCGGCCTCGCACCGCGCTCCGACGGCCAGCGCACGGCCGGAAGCGCTTTCGACCTCGCGGCGTTCCCCGAGATCGTCCGTGTCTACAGCGACCAGGTTTCGGCCACCGACGAAATCCAGCGAGCGGCGAGGTCTGCGGCCGAGCTTGATGTACTGGCAGTGCGTGGACTCGGACTGCTTGCTCTTCGCGACTCACTGCTCCGGCAACACTTCGACCGCGACAACGATCCGACGCCGAGACTTCGCGTCCTCCTCCTCTCCCCGGATTCGGAGGCAGCCGAACGCCGAGCGGCCGAGATCAACGAATCCCCCGAGTCGCTTGCGAGCGGAATCCTCCTCGCCGAGGCGCGCCTTCGAGAGCTCGCCGAGGTCGGGCATGTCGAGGTCTACCGGTACAGCACTGTCCCGGTCTGGCGGATCATCAGACTGGATCGCACCCTCTACGTCGGGGCTTTCGACACTGATTGGGAAGGGCATGAGTCCGCGACGTATAAGGTGCTTCCCACCCCCAGCGGGCCCCTCTACCGGGGCTGGCGTCGGCAATTCGATGTGATGGTGGACAGCGCAGAGCGCGTGATCTGACGGAGGGAACAGGATGGCGATCGAAGCGGAACTCAAAGCTGTCGTACGTGACCCAGAGGGCGTGCTCAGGCAGTTGGAGGACCAGCACGGCGGTGGTCGCGCCGAGGTCTACCGTGACACGTACTACGATGCACCGGACGGCAGCCTCATGGGCGGCGACCGCGAACTCCGGATCCGGACCGTCCACGGCCCGAACGACACCCGCACCGTCCTCACGTACAAGGGCGCCCGCGTTGACGAGGCCTCCGGATCGAAGCCCGAGGCCGAGACTCGTGTCGAGGATGCCGACGCAGCGCACGAGATCGTCCGGGGCCTCGGATTCGTCCCCCGGATCGCATTCGAGAAGCGGTGCAGGAACTACGACTTCGAGCGCGATGGCCGACGGCTGCTCGCCACGCTCGTCCGGGTGCCCGAACTCGACGCCACGTTCATCGAGGTCGAGACGGCAGCAGCCACGGAGAGCGACCTCGGGCCGGCGCTCGCCGTCGTCCGCGCCGCGCTGGCAGACCTCGGGATCGGTGAGGACGACCTGACGACCGAGCTGTACACCGACGCCGTGGCGGCCGTCCGGCCGCTCTGACTGCGCCAACAGGTAGAAAGGTCCGCCGGGGAAATCCTGCTACCGGCCGACCAGCAATCCGGCCAGCTCCGTCAGCGAGTTCACTGTCCAGTCAGCATCGGGCGCTGAAGTCGTCAGCCCGACCGGTCCGCGACGGATGTGGGCGGTCCGCAGCCCGGCAGCACGCGCCGGGGTGATGTCGTTAGCGGGGTGGTCGCCGACATACACGATCTCGTGAGGCTCGCCCGGCGCCCAATGGATCAGCCGCTTGAAGAAGTCGGGCGCCGGCTTGGAGACTTGCCACTCGCCGGATGTGGCAATGGCGTCGGCCGGTAGGTCCAGCCCTCGCAGCAAGTCGCCCACCGCAGCGTTCTGGTTTCCTGCGATCCCCACCCACAGCCCGTCTTCTCGGAGCCGCATCAGCGCTGGGCGGACGTCCGGGTACAGATCCGTCTCGTCGAGGTAGTCGCCCTTGCCCGCCGCCTGTCGGGCCCGCCACTCGGCTGCCACATCCACGCCGGTGCGGGCGATGCGGATCGCGTCCGCGTTGTCCCGGCCCTCGGCCAGCACTGCGCCGACCAGCGCCGACATGGTATGCGCGGGCACACCGAGCCACCGGGCCCAGTCACCCCAGTAGCGGGTGTCGCTGGTCAGGGTCTCTCCGATGTCGAACACCACAGCGCGCATGGACCGAGGCTACGGGAGTGCGCTGATCGTTCTCTCGGGCGATGGCCGTATGTCCGACGGACCTGATCGTCACGCCGCTACTTTCTGGCCGGCGACTCTCAGCTCCCTGCAGCGTTGAACGTGGCGATCAGCTCGGGCAGCTCCGCGAGCGAGTCGATGCGGAACGTCGCCGTCTCAGCGGCCGGGGCCGCCTCCGCGACCCGCTCGAAGAATTGGAGGTCGGGCTTGCTCGCACCCCAGTCGTCCGACGTGCCGATCAGGTCCACGTCGGCCCAGTCCGCGTCGGGCGTGAAAGAGTCGGAGCACCGGCTCACGCGCACGCAGGAGGCTCAGGGTGGAGTGGCAGACCTACGGCCGGCGCCAGGTCTACGGGAGCCCGTGGGTTGAGGTGTGGCTGGACGACGTCGAGGTGCCTGGTATCGGGCGGATCGACCACCACGTCGTCCGCATGCCCCGGGCCTCCACCACGGCCGTCGTCACCAATGATCGGGGAGAGTTTCTCCTGATCTACCGGCACCGGTTCATCACCGGCCGCTGGGGCTGGGAGGTTCCGGCAGGTTGGGCAGAACCAGGAGAGGATCCGGCGGCGGCGATCGCTCTTGAGGTCGAGGAGGAGACCGGTTGGCGGCCGGGCCGTGTCGAGTTGATGACCGAGTACGACGCCCTCGCCGGCATCTCGGACATGCATTTCAGGGCCTACCACGTCACCGGATGCGCCCGGGTCGGCGCGCCACAGGACTCTGGCGAGGCCACGCGGGTCGAGTGGCTGCCGGAGGCCGAGGTCGTGCGGCTCCTCACCTCCGGTGAGGTCGCGGACGGTCCGTCGCTGGCGGCCCTCTCGTACTACCTCGGCCCGTACCGGCTCGATAGGCGTCAGATCGGCTCCGGGAGGGCGTGGGCCGGGCCCTCCACGGTGATGTAGGCCTCGCCCTGGGGCCAGGGGTGGGGGGTGTAGGCGATCAACGTGGGTGGGAGGGCCTCGGATTCGGGGCGGAGTTCGATGCGGTGGTCGTGGCCGCGGAAGTCGGACGTCACCACGTGGGCGCGGACGGAGTCGGGGGAAGCCTCTGCGCTCAGGCGGAGTTGATGGGGGCGCACCAGGGCCAGCGTCCCAGAGGTGACGGAGGCGGACTCCGCCAGGGCCAGGGCCCCGAACGGGGTGCGGGTGGCCGGCACCAGGTTGGCCTCGCCCAGCACGCGCGCCACGGCGGCGTCGGCCGGGCGGTGGTACAACACGTCCGGCGTGCCAGCCTGGGCGATGCGGCCCTCGCGCAGCACCGCGATGGTGTCGGCGAAGGCCAGTGCCTCGTCCTGGTCGTGGGTGACCAGGATCGCCGTCGTCCCGGCCTTCCGCAGGGTCGCCGCGACCTCGCGCCGCAGTTCCGCCCGCAGCGCCGCGTCGAGGGCCGCGAACGGTTCGTCCAGCAGCAGGAGTTGAGGACGAGGGGCCAGTGCCCGGGCAAGGGCGACGCGCTGCTGCTGCCCCCCGGAGAGCTGGTGCGGGCGGCGGTCGCCCAGGCCTGCGAGGCCGATCAGGTCGAGCAACTCGGCCACGCGGGAGCGGCGCTCCGCTCGCGGCAGGCCGAACCCGATGTTCCCGGCCACCGTGAGGTGCGGGAACAGCGCGCCGTCCTGCGGGACGAGGCCGATGTTGCGGCGCTCGGCGGCGACCCGGCTCCGCCCGTCGTCCAGCGTCCGCCCGTGCAGCACGACGCTGCCCGAGGCGGCCGGGTGGAAGCCGGCCACGACCCGCAGCAGGGTCGACTTGCCGCAGCCGGACGGCCCGAGGATGCAGGCGAGGGCGCCCTCCTCCACGCTCAGGTCGATGCCGGAGAGGACCGGGCTGCGCCCGTGGGTGGCGTGCAGATCGACGACGGACAGTCCGGTCATGAGTTCTTCCCTGGGCGGCCGAGGGTGCGGTGGGTCAGCAGGAGCACGGACGGGACGGACAGCGCGACCATGAGGGCCGCGTACGGCGCCGCGGCCCCGTACGCGAGTCCGCTGGTGTACACCCAGAACTGGGTGGCCAGGGTCTGGGTGCCGGTGGGGCGCAGCAGCAGGGTCGCGGTCAGCTCGGTGGAGGCGGTGAGGCCGACCATCGCGACGGCCGTTCCGAGTCCGGGCAGGACGAGCGGCAGGGTGACGCGTGCGAGCACGGCGAGCGGCCGGGTGCCGAGCGAGCGGGCGGCCTCCTCGACGCCGGGCGGCACCTGGGCGAGGGCGGCGCGGACGGCGGTGAGGGCGAGCGGGAAGAACAGCACGACGTACCCGGCGACGAGCATCGGCGGCTGCTGGTACAGGGGTTGGGCGTAGCGGACGGCGAAGAACACGACCGACAGGGCGACCGCGATGCCGGGCAGCGCCCGGGTGAGGTAGGCGGCGCGCTCCACGAGCAGCGCGGGCCTGCTGCCGCGCCGCCACGCGTACAGGGCGACGGGGACCGCCGCCGCGGTGGCGACGAGGGCGGCGCCGAGCGCGTACCCGAGGGTGGCGAGGGTCGCGCCGACGACCGACGCGGAGGGCAGGGTCGTCGAACTGCCCTTCACCAGCCAGTACCCGAGCGCGTACACCGGCACGCCGAGCGCGACCCCGACGAGCGCCGTGAGGCCGGCCAGCGCCGGCGCCGTCCACCGGCCGAGGCGCACGGGCCGCGCGGTGCGGGCGACGGCGCCGTGCCGGGTGACGCGGGCGTTCCGTCCGGCCCAGGCCTCCAGGCCGACGAGCAGCAGCGCGAGCGCCACCAGCACGAGGGTGAGCAGGGAGGCGGAGGCGGCGTCGAAGCCGAGCTTGTACTGGGTGAAGACGGCGGTGGCGAAGGTGGTGTAGCGCAGCATCGCGAACGCGCCGTACTCGCCGAGCAGGTAGAGCGAGACGAGCAGGACGCCGCCGGCCAGGGCGGGCCGGGTGAGCGGGAGGGTGACGCGCCACAGGGTGGCTAGGCGGCCGCGGCCGAGCGAGCGGGAGACCTCCTCGGCGGCGGCGTCGCCGTGCCGCAGGGCCGCCGCGACGGGCAGGAACACGAGCGGGTAGAGCGAGCAGGTCATCACGAGCACCGCGCCCCAGTAGCCGTGCACGGAGCGGAACAGCGAGACCCAGGAGTAGCCGCGGACGAACTCCGGCACGGCGAGCGGCAGGGCGAGCGCGACGGTCCAGGCGCGGCGGCCGGGCAGGGTGGTGCGTTCGACCAGGTAGGCGGCGCCGAAGCCGAGGACGGCGGTGAGGAAGGTGACGGCGGCGGCCAGGGTGACGGTGTGCCACAGCAGGGTCGCGATCAGCGGGCGGCCGAGGAGGCGCCGGGCCTGGTCCCACCCGCCCTGTGCGGCCTGGGCGACGACGAAGCCGAGCGGCGACGCGACGACGGCGACGACGGCCACCGCGACGGGCGCGAGCAGGCCGGCGGCCCGCCACTGCGCGGACGCGGACAGGCCGGTGGCCCGCCACCGCCGGAGCGGGGACGGGCCGTCGGCACGGACGGGTGCGGTCACTGGAGCAGACCGGCGTCCTGGAGCAGCGACAGCGCCTGCTTGCCGTCGCCGAGCTGGGCCGGGTCGGCGACGGTGCCGATGCCGTCCAGGGCGGGCAGGTCGGGCTTGCCCTGGACGCCGGTGACGAGCGGGTACTCGTAGCTCGCGGAGTTCGCGATGACGGTCTGGGCCGGGGCGCTCGCGAGGTAGGCGAGGAGGGCCTGGGCGGCGGCCTGGTGCTTGCCGCTCTTCAGCACGGCGGCGCCGGAGACGTCGACGAGGGAGCCCGGGTCGCCCTTGGGGAAGTAGTGCAGGGTGCTGTGGGTGCCGCCCGCGCCCTTCTCGTCGCGCATCCGGTAGAAGTAGTAGTGGTCGATGACGCCGCCCTCGACCTCGCCGCTGTTGATCGCGGCGGACAGGGTCTCGTTGCTGTCGTAGACCTTGGCGTTGTCCTTGAGGCCCTTGAGCCACTGCTTGGCGGCGTCCTCGCCCTTGGCCTTGAGGACCTGGGTGACGACGGGGGCGAAGTCGGTCTCGCTGGGGGCGATGCCGAGCCGGCCCTTCCACTCGGGCTTGGCGAGGTCCAGGACGGAGGCGGGCGGCGCGGTGTCGGCGCCCTTGCCGGTGGCGGTGAGGAAGGCGGAGGTGCGGGCCGAGATGCCGACCCAGTCGCCCTTCGGCGAGCTGTCCGTGGCCGGGACCGCCTTGAGGGTGTCGGCGGCGACCGGGGCGAGCAGGCCCTTGTCGTCGAGGACGGTCAGGGCGGGCGGGTTCTCGGCGTAGAAGACGTCGGCCGGGGAGGCGGTGCCCTCCTGGAGGATCTGGTTGGCGAGCTCGGCCTCGTCGCCGGAGCGCAGCTCGACCTTGATCCCGGTGCGCTTGGTGAAGTCGTCGGTCAGCGCCTTGACGGTCTGCTCGTGCTGACCGCTGTAGAGGGTGACGGTCTGGCCCGCGAGGGCCGTGCCGGAGGGAGCGGGAGAGCCGTCGGAGCCACTGGAGCCGGAGCTGCCGCACGCCGTGAGGGCGAGGGCGCAGGCGGCGACGAGGGACAGGGCTGCGAGGGGCCGGACGGTTCCGGGCATGGTGAGGGCTCCTCCGAGGTGGCGGGGGTTTCGGCCGGACGCACGCCTCCACGGCCCGGTTCGGGCCGTCGGGACGCTGGCTGCGGCGGCCTGACGGCACGAGAACCTAGGGCAGGGAAGGCTTGCCTAACAAGTTTCGGAGCGTCACATCTCGACCCGGTCTCGTCCCGGTCGCGCTTCGGTGGACAAACCGCCAAGGCCGGGCAAACCGGCCTTCAAGCGCAGGTCAGAGCGAGGGTGTACGACGGATCGTCAGTCGGGGGCTCCCGGAGGGTGGCTACCTTGCGTGACCGGCAGCCGGTCGTACCGGGACGGTCCGGCCCTGCCGAAGGGCCCCGGAACCAGGAGGTTCCGGGGCCCTTGCCACAAGCGGTCGCGCGGATCAGCGGAAGCGGCGGAGCCGGAGGCTGTTGCCGACCACGAAGACCGAGGAGAAGGCCATCGCGGCGCCCGCGATCATCGGGTTGAGCATCCCGGCCGCCGCGAGCGGCAGGGCGGCGACGTTGTAGCCGAAGGCCCAGAACAGGTTGCCCTTGATCGTCGCCAGGGTCCGGCGGGAGAGCCGGATCGCGTCGGCGGCGGCCATCAGGTCCCCGCGGACCAGGGTCAGGTCGCCGGCCTCGATGGCGGCGTCGGTGCCGGTGCCCATCGCCAGGCCCAGGTCGGCCCGGGCCAGCGCGGCCGCGTCGTTGACGCCGTCGCCGACCATCGCGACGACCTTGCCCTCGGCCTGGAGGCGCTTGACGGTGTCCACCTTGTCCTGCGGCATGACCTCGGCGATCACGTGCTCCGGCGCGATCCCGACCTCGGCGGCGACGGCCTCGGCCACCGCCCGGTTGTCACCGGTGAGCAGCACCGGGGTCAGGCCCAGGCGGCGCAGTTCGGCGATGGCGCCCGCACTGGTCGGCTTGACCGCGTCGGCCACCTCCAGGACGGCCCGGGCCTCGCCGTCCCAGCCGACCGCGATCGCCGTCCGCCCGGCCGCCTCGGCGGTCCGCTTGGCCGCGGCGAGGCCCTCGGGCAGGTACTGGGCCCACTCGTTCAGCAGCGCCTCCCGGCCGGCGACCACCGCGTGGCCGTCGACGACGCCCTGGACGCCGAGGCCGGGGACGTTCTCGAAGCCCTCGACCGGCGGCAGTTCGCCCGCCTTCGCCGCGGCGGTGGCGATCGCCCGGGCGATCGGGTGCTCGGAGGCGTGCTCCAGGGCGCCGGCCAGGCGCAGGGCCTCGGTCTCGGTGACGCCGTCGGCGGTGTGCACGGCGAGCAGGGCCATCCGGCCGGTGGTGACGGTGCCGGTCTTGTCGAGGACGACGGTGTCGACCTTGCGGGTGGACTCCAGCACCTCCGGGCCCTTGATCAGCACGCCGAGCTGGGCGCCGCGGCCGGTGCCGACCAGCAGCGCGGTCGGGGTGGCCAGGCCCAGGGCGCACGGGCAGGCGATGATCAGCACGGCGACGGCGGCGGTGAAGGCGGCGGTCCAGCCCTCGCCGGTGCCGAGCCAGTAGCCGAGGGTCGCGATCGCGAGGGTGATCACGACCGGCACGAAGACCGCCGAGATCCGGTCGGCGAGGCGCTGGGCGGCGGCCTTCCCGTTCTGCGCGTCCTCCACCAGCTTGGCCATGCGGGAGAGCTGGGTGTCCGCGCCGACCCTGGTCGCCTCGACGACGAGCCGGCCGCCCGCGTTGACGGTGGCACCGGTGACGGCGTCGCCGGCGGCGACCTCGACCGGGACGGACTCGCCGGTGAGCATCGACGCGTCGACGGCGGACGCGCCCTCGACCACGACGCCGTCGGTGGCGATCTTCTCGCCGGGACGGACCACGAACCGGTCCCCCACCGCGAGTTCGGCGATCGGGACCCGCACCTCGCGGCCGGCCCGGAGCACCGTGACGTCCTTCGCCCCGAGCTCCAGCAGCGCCTTGAGCGCCGCCCCGGCGGTCCGCTTCGAGCGGGCCTCGAAGTAGCGGCCGGCCAGGATGAAGGCGGTGACCCCGGCCGCCGCCTCCAGGTAGATGTTGCCCGCGCCGTCGCTGCGGCCGATGGTCAGCTCGAACCCGTGCCGCATGCCCGGCATGCCGGCCGTGCCGAAGAACAGCGCCCACAGCGACCACAGGAACGCGGCGCCGGTGCCGAGCGAGACCAGGGTGTCCATCGTCGCGGCGCCGTGCCGGGCGTTGGTGAACGCGGCCCGGTGGAACGGCCAGGCGGCGTAGGTGACCACCGGGGCGGCGAGGGTCAGCGACAGCCACTGCCAGTTGTCGAACTGCAGGGCCGGCACCATCGCCATCGCGATCACCGGGACGGCCAGTGCCACCGCGGTGATCAGCCGCTGGCGCAGCGGCACCAGCTCGTCGGCTTCACCGGTGTCCTCGCCGGCGGGGCCGACGACGGCCGGGGGCTTCGGAAGGGCGGCGGTGTAGCCGGTCGCCTCGACGGTGGCGATCAGGTCGGCGACCTCGACCGCACCCTCGAAGCTGACCTTCGCCTTCTCGGTGGCGTAGTTGACGCTCGCCGAGACCCCGTCCATCCGGTTGAGCTTCTTCTCGATCCGCGCGGCGCACGATGCGCACGTCATGCCGCCGATCGAGAGTTCCACCTCCGTGGAGGCGGGTGCCTGGGTGCTCATCGTTGCTCCTCGCGTCCGTGGCGCTGCGGGATCGGTACCCGGGAGGGGTATCCGGTGACGCCGGGGCGGCGCCGGGTTCCTTTATACCCCTGGGGGGTACCTGCCGCAAGACGTCGCCGGATACCCCCCATAGGTATTTCTGGAGCACGGGAACGTCTTGACTCGATACCCTAGGGGGGTATTAACTCGGCGGCGTCGAACAGACCGGCGCCGGCCCGGCGCCCATCCCGAGTCCCGAGGAGAGAGCGTCATGAACACCGCCCAGACCATGAGCAGGACCACCGCCACCATCGACCCGTCCGCCGCCGGGGCGACCGCCTCCTCCTGCTGCGGCTCGTGCAGCACCGGCGCCGCGGCCGCCCCGGCCCCCGCCGTCGCCGTCGCCGTCGCCGTCGCGGGCCGCGCGGTCTTCCAGGTCCAGGGCATGACCTGCGGCCACTGCGTCTCGTCCGTGACCGCCGAGCTGAAGAAGATCGACGGCGTCACCGCGGTTGCCGTGGACCTCGCCACCGGCCGCGTCACCGTCGACGCCACCGCGCCGCTCGCCGACGAGGCCGTCGCCGCCGCGATCGACGAGGCCGGCTACGACCTCGCCGGCCGCCTCGACGGCTGACGATCGGCACCCGCACCACACCCGACCCGTCGGCCCGGACGGACGGCACCCCGCCCGCCCGGGCCGACGGGTTCC
>NZ_JBHVPD010000083.1:0-47982 GCF_042887525.1 Kitasatospora sp. NPDC057936 | reverse complement strand
GGTCCGGACGGACCGGGTGCGGGCGCCCGCCGCTTGGTCATGGAAGCAGAGAAAACCGTGAGAAGAGGGACTGTGAGCCTCAACGAGAAGCCTGAGATCGATTTCCCCGGCGGCGACGCTCCGACCGAGCTGCAGATCCGCGACATCGTCGTCGGTGACGGCGCGGAGGCCAAGAAGGGCCAGGTCGTCAGCGTCCGCTACGTCGGCGTGACCTTCGAGACCGGCGAGGAGTTCGACGCTAGCTGGAACCGGAGCCCCAACGAGTTCCGTTTCCCGCTGGGCGCCGGCCGCGTCATCAAGGGCTGGGACCAGGGTGTCGAGGGCATGAAGGTCGGCGGCCGCCGCGAGCTGGTCATCCCGTCGCACCTAGCCTACGGCGCGCAGTCGCCGTCGCCGCTCATCCCGGCGCACTCGACCCTGATCTTCGTGGTCGACCTGCTGGGCGTCTGAGCCCGTCGCGGCCGTGGGCCGGACCCCTCCGGGGGCCCGGCCCACGGGCGTTTGCGGATGCGGCTTTTGCGGTGCGTACCGCTACCGGTACGGTCGGTCCCGCCGGGTGACGATCGTCCGGCGGCGCACCCCGCGCACGGCGCGGCACACCGGAAGGGTCAGCGATGGCGATCGCCAAGGCAGAGCGGCTGATGAATCTCGCCCTGTGCCTGATGAACACCAGACGTCCGCTCTCCAAGAAGGAGCTGCGGGAATCCATCGAGGCGTACCGCGAGGCCTGGCAGAACAGCAGCGAGGACGCCTTCAACCGGATGTTCGAGCGGGACAAGGACGACCTGCGCGAGCTCGGCCTGGTGATCGACGTCGACGAGAACGCCCTGGACGGCGAGCTCGGCTACCTCGCCCGCGCCGACCGCAACCGGCTGCCCGAGATCGCGCTGGACGCCGAGGAGGCGGCCGCCCTCACGCTGGCCGCGCGGGTCTGGCAGCAGGCCAAGATGTCCGGCGCCGCCAGCGGCGCGCTGCAGAAGCTGCGGGCCGCCGGGGTGCCGTTCGCCGAGGCCGAGGCGCGCTCCGCCCTGGAACCGCGCATCCCCGCCCGGGAGGCCGCGTTCGAGCCGCTGCTCACCGCCGCCCGGGACCGCCGTCCGGTCACCTTCGAGTACCGCAAGGCCGGTGCCGCCGCCGTCGAGCAGCGCAGCGTCGAGCCGTGGGCGCTGGAGTGCTGGCGCGGGCACTGGTACCTGGCCGGCTGGGACCGCGACCGGGGCGACGCCCGGGTGTTCCGGCTCAGCCGGATCACCGGCAAGGTGCGGGCGAAGACCGGCGCCTTCCTCGGCACCGTGCCGGAGCACGTGGACGTGCGGGCGACCGTCGCCAAGTTCGCCGGCGAGGGCGCCACGGCCACCGCGACCGTGCGGGTCCGGCGGGGCGCGGGCTTCCCGCTGCGCACCAAGGCGCTGAGCACCGGCCGGGTCGACGAGGCCTGGGACGAACTGGAGATCCCGTACGGCAACGGGCTGGGCGCCGACCTGGCCGAGTTCGGGCCGGACGTCGTGGTGCTCGGGCCGGAGGAGCTGCGGGCCGACGTGATCGAGCGGCTGCGGGCGGTCGCCGGGCCGGACGTGGTGGAGGGTGTGCGGGCGTGAACGAGCGAAGCGAGCGAACGATGAGCAGGTGCGTATTGTGCGAAGCGCCCGCCGAGCGCAGCGAGGTGGACGCATGAGTAATGCGATCGACCAGACGCGACGGATGCTGTCGCTGGTCACCTACCTGCGGGAGCGGCCCGGGGCCGAGGTCGCCGAGGTGGCCCGCGCGTTCGGGATCACCGAGCGCGAGCTGATCGGGGACCTCAACGTGCTGCCGATGTGCGGCACCAGCTTCCGCGGCGGCGACCTGCTCGACATCGACACCGACGGCGAGCGGATCTGGTGGCACAACGTCGACGACGTGGCGCAGCCGCTGCGGCTGGCCGCCGACGAGGCCACCGCGCTGCTGGTCGCCGCCCGCGCGGTGGCCGGGCTGCCCGGTCTGCGGGCCGGGGACCGGGAGGCGCTCACCCGGGCCGTCGCCAAGATCGAGAACGCGGCGGGGGAGAGCGCCGAGGGCAGCGCCCGGGTCGGCGTGACGTTCGAGGCCGAGAGTCACGTCTTCGCCGACATCGACCGCGCGCTGAGCGAGGGCCGCCGGCTGTGGCTGCGCTACTACTCGCACGGGCGCGGCGGGATGACCGAGCGCGAGGTCGACCCGATCCGCCTGCTCACCGAGGGCCACACCTACCTGGAAGCCTGGTGCCGCACCTCGGAGGACCACCGGATGTTCCGGCTGGACCGGGTGGCCGAGATCCGGGTCCTGGACGTGCCCGCCGACCCGCCCCGGCGCGAGCCGCGGGACCTGTCCGGCGGGCTGGTCAACCCGGCGGCGGACGACCCGGAGGTGGTCGTCGAGGTGTCCTCCGGCGGGCGCTGGGTGGCCGAGTACTACACCCACGACCGGGCCGAGGAACTGCCGGACGGCGGCCTGCGGATCACCCTGCGCAGCGCCGACCCCTCCCAGCTGCGCCCGCTGGCGCTGCGGCTGGGCCGGGACGGGCGGATCGTGTCGCCGCCGCAGCTCGCCGAGCAGGCGCGCGCGGCGGCCCGGGAGGCGCTGGCCGCCTACGGGGAGGGGCGGGACTGAGCCGTGGAGCCCGGTACCAGATTCAAGGTCTACTGCTCGCAGTGCCGGGAGAAGGTGGAGCTGCCGGCCGAGGAGTTCCGCCTGACCCTCGGCCGCACCCCGGAGCAGGCGCACTACAGCTTCGGCTGCCCACTGTGCGGGGCGGCGGTGCGCAAGGCCGCGGGGGAGAAGATCGTGGCGGCGCTCACCGGGGCGGGAGTGCGCACCATGCGGCTCGTCCCGGCCGAGGGGTAGCAGTCCGGGCCCGGGCCCTCGGCCCGTATAGGGTGGGCGGCATGTCCTGGATGCTCGTCGCCGCCGTCCTGCTCGCCACCGCGGGCCTGCTGGTCCTCGGCGTCCTCGGGATCCGGCTGTGGCTGGACGTCCGGGCGCTGGCCAAGGGCGTCGGCACGGCCTCGCGGGCGCTGGCCGACGCGGCCGAGGAGCTGGCGGCGGCGGTGCCCTCCCGCTGAGGACTGCGTCACCAGGTCGTACGGGGACTGCATCCCGGGTGTAGGGGCGGGTTACGCTCTGAGGTGGCTCCCGAACTGCGAACCGGGGGCCGCTGTCCTTGTTCGGGCGGACGTCGTCGGGGTGTCATCCGCAGCGGTTACCATCCGCCGCGGGCGGTCCGCCGGTGCCGCGTTGACTGAAGGTGGTCGAGCATGCGCATCTCGATGACCGCGATCGTCGTGGTCGTGGTAATCGCCATCGTGCTTTTCGGTGCCAAGCGGCTGCCCGATCTGGCGCGCTCGCTCGGCCAGTCGATGCGGATCCTCAAGAGCGAGGCCAAGGCGATGCGCACGGACGGCGAGGCCGCGGAGCCCGCGCCGGCGCCGCCGGTGAGCGGCGGTGCGGCCAAGACCATCCAGACCGCGCCCGGTGCCACCGGCACGGCCCGGCCGGTGGCCGAGCCCGCCGAGCGGCCCGCCGCGGACGGCGACCGGCCGCACTGAGCGCGGCGCACGTGACGCACGCGACCACGGAGGCCCGTCGACCGGCGGGCCTCGACGCACGAGTTGAGGACCGGGGTTGAGCAAGCTCTCCAAGGCGCCGAAGGCGTCCAAGGATCCTGAGGGGCGGATGGCCCTCGCCGATCACCTGCGGGAACTGCGCAATCGCGTGGTCAAGTCGGTCATCGCGATCGTGCTGATCACCATCGTCGCGGCGATCTACCACAAGCCGATCGAACACTTCCTGCTGGAGCCGCTGCCGCAGTGCACCCCGGACACGGCCGACCAGTTCGACGGGAAGTGCGCTCAGGTCTCGACGATCGGTCTGACCTCCGGTTTCACCTGGATGCTCCAGGTGGCACTGACGGCCGGTGTGGTGGGCGCCGTGCCGGTCTGGCTGTGGCAGGTGTGGGCCTTCGTGGCGCCGGGTCTGCACCGGCACGAGAAGAAGTACACGGTCATCTTCATGGCGGCCGGGGCGCCGCTGTTCCTGGCCGGCGTGGGCTGCGCCATCCTGACGCTGCCGACCACGGTCCAGGTGCTGATCTCGTTCACCCCGGACAAGACCACGCCGATCCTGCCGCCCAACGACTACTTCGACATCGCCACCCGCATGGTGCTGGTCTTCGGCGCGGCCTTCGAGTTCCCGCTGCTGCTGGTCATGATGAACATGGTCGGCATGGTCACCGGCAAGCGGCTGCTCGGCTGGTGGCGCGGGATGGTCATGGGCATCACGGTGTTCGCCGCGTTCGCCACCCCGAGCGCCGACCCGGTCAGCATGCTGGTGCTGGCCGCGCCGATCTGGGCGCTGTACTTCGCCGCGGTGGGCATCGCGCTGTTCAACGACCGGCGCAAGCGCCGCAACAACCCGGACGCGGACCTGGACGACGAGGAGGCCTCGCACGTGGACCTCTCGGTCGAGACGGTCGCGGGAGCGGAGGCCATCGAGGCTTCGTCGGCGCCGGCGGCGAGTGCTCCGGTGCCGGCCGCGCGCCGGGAGCAGATGGACGACATCACCTGATCCGTTGATCCGCTGATCGCCGGCCCCGGCCCGTCGCACCCCGTGTGCGGCGGGCCGGGGCTTTTGCGTCGCTTGGGTCCGGTTCGCGTTTCGTCGCGGCACTCTTGGCAGGGCTGATGGCATGTGACATATTACTGCCGTGCCCAAGACCTGGAGACCTCCCCTGGACGTCGTCGTGGTCGGCGCCGGAGTCGTCGGCGCCGCCTGCGCCTACTACGCGGCCCGCGCCGGGCTCGCCGTCGCCGTCGTCGACCGCGGGCCGGTGGCCGGCGGCACCACCGGCGCCGGCGAGGGCAACCTGCTGGTCTCCGACAAGGAGCCCGGGCCCGAGCTCGACCTCGCGCTGCTCAGCACCCGGCTGTGGCGCGAGCTCGCCGGGGAACTCGGCGCCGCCGTGGAGTACGAGGCCAAGGGGGGCCTGGTCGTCGCCCAGGCCGCGGCCGGGCAGGAAGCCCTGCGCGCCTTCGCCGCGCGCCAGGCGGCCGCCGGGGTGGTCGCCGAGGAGGTGCCCGCCGAGCGGCTGCGGGAGCTGGAACCGCACCTCTCGCCGGGCATGGCCGGCGGCTTCCACTACCCGCAGGACGCCCAGGTGCAGCCCGCCCTCGCCGCCGCCCACCTGCTGCGTGCGGCCCGGCGGATGGGCGCGGAACTGATCACCGGCGAGACCGTCCGGACCGTCCGCCGGGGGGCGGACGGCGCCGTCCTCGGCGTCGGGACAGACCGGCGGCGGCTGGACGCGCCCGCCGTCGTCAACGCCGCCGGGACGTGGGGCGGGGAGCTCGCCGCGCTGGCCGGGGTGCACCTGCCCGTCCTGCCCAGGCGCGGGTTCGTCCTCGTCACCGAGCCGCTGCCGCGGATCGTGCGGCACAAGGTCTACGCCGCCGACTACGTCGCCAACGTGGCCAGCGGGTCGGCCGGGCTGGAGACCTCGGCCGTGGTCGAGGGCACGCCCGGCGGGCCGGTGCTGATCGGCGCCAGCCGGGAGCGGGTCGGCTTCGACCGGACGCTCTCCCGGGAGGTGCTGCGGCGGCTCGCCGCGCAGGCGGCCGAACTGTTCCCGGTGCTCGCGGACGTCGCCGTGATGCGCGCCTACCGGGGATTCCGCCCCTACCTGCCGGACCACCTGCCGGCGGTCGGCGCCGACCCGCGCGTGCCCGGGCTCTACCACGCGTGCGGGCACGAGGGCGCCGGGATCGGGCTCGCCCCGGCGACCGGGCTGCTGATCGCCGAACAACTGACCGGCAAGCAGCCGGAGTTCGACCTCACGCCATTCCGGGCCGACCGATTCCCGGCCGCCTGACCCGCACTTCCCCCGACCGGATTGGAGAGGCCCTCGATGCGCCGCCGCACACCCGCCGAGCTGGTCGGGGCCGAGCCCGGGCCCGCCCACCACATCGACTTCGACGGACGGCCCGTGCCCGCGCTGCCCGGCCAGTCGATCGCCGCCGCGCTCTGGGCCGACGGCGTCCTCGCCTGGCGCACCACCCGGGCCGGCGGGCGGCCCCGCGGGGCGTTCTGCGGGATCGGCGCCTGCTTCGACTGCCTCGCCACCGTCGACGGCCGCCCCAACCAGCGCACCTGCCTGCTCCCCGCCGAGCCCGGCACCACCGTCACCACCCAGGAGGGCCACGGCCGTGCCGACCTCGCCGTCTGAACCGTTCGAGCCGTTCGAGCCGTCAGGTCCGCCAGTGCCGTCAGGTCCGTCAGGGCCGGTCGAGCCGCCGGAAGGGGCGCAGCCCTTCCCGTACGACCTCGCGGTGATCGGGGCCGGCCCGGCCGGGCTCGCCGCCGCCGTCACCGCGGCCGACCTCGGGCTGCGCTGCGCGCTGCTCGACGGGGGCGGGCAGACCGGCGGCCAGTACTACCGCCACCCCGCGCCCGGCCTCCGGGCCGCCCGGCCCGACCGGCTGCACCACGGCTGGTCCGTCTACGCCGACCTGGCCGGCCGGCTCGCCGCGCACGAGCGGACCGGGCAGGTGCGCTTCCTCGGCGGCCACCAGGTGTGGGCGCTGGAGCGCACCGGCGACGGACTCGCCGCGCACGTCACCCTCGGGCCGGAGGCCGGTGACCGGACCACCGTGCGGGCCGCCGCCGTGCTGCTCGCCACCGGCGCGTACGAGCGGCAGCTGCCCTTCCCCGGCTGGACCCTGCCCGGGGTCGTCACCGCGGGCGGCGCCCAGGCCATGCTCAAGGCCGGGCTGGTGCTGCCCGGCCGGCGGATCGTCGTGGCCGGCAGCGGGCCGCTGCTGCTCGCGGCGGCGTCCTCGCTGGTCACCGCCGGGGCCGAGGTGCCCGCGGTGGTCGAGGCCGGCGACTACCTCGGCTACGCGCGGCGCCCCGGCGTGCTGGCGGCCGTTCCCGCCAAGCTCGTCGAGGGCGCCGGGCACGGCGGCGCGCTGCTGCGCCACCGGGTGCGGCTGCGCCCGCGCAGCGCCGTCGTCGAGGCGCACGGCACCGACCGGGTCACCGCCGTCACGGTGGTCCGGCTGGACGCCGACTGGCGGCCGGTGCCCGGCACCGGCCGCCGGATCGCCTGCGACGCGCTCGCCGTCGGCCACGGCCTGCTGCCGCAGATCGAGCTCGCGACCGAGCTCGGCGCGGACACCGTGACCGGCCCGGACGGCGCGGTCGCGCTGCGGGTGGACGCCCGGCTGCGCACCAGCGTCCCCGGCCTGTGGTCGGCGGGGGAGACCAACGGCGTGGGCGGCGCGGACCTCGCGGTCGCGGAGGGCGCGCTGGCCGCGCACGCGGTCGCCGGCCGCACCCCGGAGCCGGCCCTGCTGCGCCGCCGGGCCCGGCGGCGGGCCTTCGCCGCCCTGATGGCCGCCGCCCACCGGCCCGGCCCCGGCTGGACGGACTGGCTGCGCCCGGACACCGACGTGTGCCGGTGCGAGGAGGTGCCGGTGGCGGCGATCCGGGAGGCGGTGGACGAGCTGGGCGCGGGGGACCCGCGGACCGTCAAGCTGCTGACCCGCGCGGGGATGGGGTGGTGCCAGGGCCGGATGTGCGGTCCGGCGGTGGCCTGCCTGTCCGGCGCCGGCGGCGCCTGCGGTCACGGGGGAGCGGGGCCCGACCGGCGGCCGTTCGCCTGCCCGGTGCCGCTCTCGCAGCTGGCGGCCGGCGACTGAGCCGGGCCCGACCGAACACGGGGGCCGGGGACTCTTGTCTCCGGCCCGTCCCCACTAATAAAATGTCACACCTCACCAAGGAGTCATCATCGTGTCCCACACCCCGCACGACACCACCCGGCCCTGGCGCGGCATCATGGTCGCCACCGCGATCCCGCTGCGCCAGGACCTCTCCGTCGACTACGACGCCTACGCCGAGCACGTCCGCTGGCTGATCGACAACGGCTGCGACGGCGTCGTCCCCAACGGCTCGCTCGGCGAGTACCAGACGCTCACCGACGACGAGCGCGCCCGCATCGTCCGGGTGGCCGTCGAGGCGGCCGGCGACGGCGCCCGCGTCATGCCCGGCGTCGCCGCGTACGGGAGCGCCGAGTCCCGCCGCTGGGCCGAGCAGGCCGCGGAGGCGGGCGCCGGCTCCGTCCTGCTGCTGCCGCCGAACGCGTACCGGGCCGACCACGACGCCGTCCGCGCGCACTACGCCGAGGTGGCCCGGGCGGGCGTGCCGGTCGTCGCGTACAACAACCCGATCGACACCAAGGTCGACCTCGTGCCCGCGCTGCTCGCCGAACTGCACGCCGAGGGCTCGATCGTCGCGGTCAAGGAGTTCAGCGGCGACGTCCGCCGGGCCTACGAGATCGCCGAACTCGCGCCCGGGCTCGACCTGCTGATCGGCGCGGACGACGTGCTGCTGGAGCTCGCGCTGGCCGGCGCGGTCGGCTGGATCGCCGGCTACCCGAACGCGCTGCCGGAGGCCTCGGCGGCGCTCTACAAGGCCGCCGTCGCGCACGACCTGGAGACCGCGCTGCCGCTCTACCGGGCGCTGCACCCGCTGCTGCGCTGGGACTCCAAGACCGAGTTCGTCCAGGCCATCAAGCTCTCGATGGACATCGCCGGGCGCCCCGGCGGGCCCGTCCGGCCGCCGCGGCGGCCGCTGGGGGCCGAGGCCGACGCGGCCGTCCGGGCCGCCACCGAGAAGGCGCTGGCCGAGGGCCTGTCCTGAATCCGTAGCCGACGAGCCGGCTGACGGGGCAGCCGGCCCATCCTCCGAGGGAGTTCCGACACATGCGCAGCCGTCACGTGTTCCACGCCGTCGACTCGCACACCGAGGGCATGCCGACCCGGGTCGTCACCGGCGGGTTCGGTGTCGTCCCGGGTGCCACCATGGCCGAGCGCCGGGTGCACTTCCAGCAGCACCTGGACCACTTCCGCACCCTGCTGATGTACGAGCCGCGCGGGCACGCCGCGATGAGCGGCGCGATCCTGCAGCCGCCGACCCGGCCGGACGCCGACTACGGGGTGCTGTTCATCGAGGTCTCCGGGCTGCTGCCGATGTGCGGGCACGGCACGATCGGTGTCGCCACCGTGCTGGTGGAGACCGGGATGGTGCCGGTCGTCGAGCCGGTGACGACCGTGCGGCTGGACACGCCCGCCGGGCTCGTGGTCGCCGAGGTGCGGGTCGAGGACGGCGCGGCCAAGGCCGTGACCATCCGCAACGTGGCCTCGTACGCCGTCGCGCTCGACCGCAAGATCGACGTGCCCGGGTACGGGACGGTCGGCTACGACCTCGCCTACGGCGGCAACTTCTACGCCATCCTGCCGCTCGCCGAGTTCGGGCTGCCGTTCGAGCGCGAGCGCAAGCAGGACATCCTCACCGCCGGGCTGGCCCTGATGGACGCCATCAACGCCGGCCCCGAGCGGCCGGTGCACCCGGAGAACCCGTCCTTCCACAGCTGCCACCACGTGCAGCTGCTCGCCCCCGGCTCGACCGCCGAGCACTCGCGGCACGCGATGGCCATCCACCCCGGCTGGTTCGACCGCTCGCCGTGCGGCACCGGCACCTCGGCGCGGATGGCGCAGCTGCACGCGCGCGGCGAACTGCCGCTCGGGCGGGACTTCCGCAACGACTCCTTCATCGGGACCACCTTCACCGGGCGGCTGGTCGAGGAGACCGAGGTGGCCGGGCGGCCCGCGGTGGTGCCGACCGTCACCGGGCGGGCCTGGGTGACCGGCACCGCCCAGTACTTCCTCGACCCCACCGACCCGTTCCCCGCCGGCTTCCTGCTGTGACGGAGCCTGCTGTGACGCTCCACCCGAAGGGCTTCTGGCTGTGACCATCACCTCGTACAACCCCGCCGACCCCGCGGACCTCGTCGTCGCCGTCGACGAACCCGGCGCCGACGCCGTCCGGGCCGCCGTCGCGCGGGCCCGCGGCGCCCAGGCGCGGTGGCTCGCCGCGGGCGCCGGCGCCCGGTCGGCGGCGCTCGGCCGGATCGCCGACGCGGTCGAGGCGCACGCGGAGGAGCTGGCCTCGCTGGTCGTGCGCGAGGTCGGCAAGCCGCTCGCCGAGGCGCGCGGCGAGGTCGCCAGGACGGCGGCGATCTGGCGGTACTACGCGCAGGCGCCGTACGCGCCCTCCGGGGCCGTGCACGAGACCGCCGGCGGGCCCGGGCTGCTGCTCACCCGGCGGCGGCCGCACGGGGTGGCCGGGCTGATCGCGCCGTGGAACTTCCCGCTGGCGATCCCGAGCTGGAAGGCCGCGCCGGCGCTGGCGGTCGGCAACGCCGCGGTGCTCAAGCCGGCCCCGGAGGCGACCGCGTGCGCGCTGCGGCTGGCCGAACTGGTGGCGCTCGCCGGGCTGCCGGCGGACGTGCTCACGGTGCTGCCGGGCGGCGCGGAGGAGGGCGCGGCGCTGGTCGACGCGGCGGACGTGGTGTCGTTCACCGGCTCCACCGGGGTCGGCCGGGCCGTCGTGCGGGCGGCCACCGAGCGCGGTGTGCCCGTGCAGGCCGAACTCGGCGGGCTGAACGCGGCGCTGGTGCTGCCGGACGCCGACATCGCGCAGGCCGCCGGGCACATCGCCGCCGCCGTCGCCGGGTACGCGGGGCAGAAGTGCACCGCCACCAGCCGGGTGATCGCGGTCGGCGAGGCGTACGAGCCGCTGCGGGACGCGCTGGTCAAGGCGCTGGAGGCGGCGGACGACGCGGTCTGCGGGCCCGTCATCAACGCCGCGGCCCGGGACCGGCTGACGGGGGCCGTCGAGTCGGCCGTGGCCGCCGGGGCCGAACTGCTCACCGGCGGACGGGTGCCCGCGCGGGCCGGCTGGTACGTCGAACCGGCGCTGCTCACCGGGGTGCCCGCCGAACACCCGCTGGCGCGCGAGGAGTTCTTCGGCCCGGTCGCCGTGCTGCACGCCGCGCCCGACCTCGACGCGGCGATCGCGCTCGCCAACGACACCCCGCACGGCCTCGCCACCTCGGTGCACAGCCGCAGTCTGGACGTCGCCCTGGCGGCCGCCGACCGGCTGGACGCGGGCATGATCCGGATCAACGCGCCGTCCAGCGGCGTCGACTTCCACCTGCCGTTCGGCGGCGCCAAGGGCGCGAGCCACGGGGAGCGTGAGCAGGGGCAGGCGGCGCTCGACTTCTACACCGTCGGGCGGACGGTCAGCGTGCTGCCCGCCGGGGGTGTGTGATGTACGTCCGGACCGTCGACTACCACACGGCCGGCGAGCCGTTCCGGATCGTGCTGGACGGCGCCCCGGTGATCCCCGGGGACAGCGTCGCCGAGCGGCGGGCCATCGCGATCGGCGCGGGCGGCAGTGCCACCGCGCCCCGGCCGGGTGCGCTGGACGACGTCCGCCGGCTGCTCGGCCGCGAACCCCGCGGGCACGCCGGGATGTACGGCGGGTTCCTGGTGCCGCCGGACGACGACGAGGCGCACCTGGGCGTCCTGTTCTGGCACAAGGACGGCTACTCGACGGCCTGCGGGCACGGCACCATCGCGCTCGGCGCGTGGGCGGTCGACTCCGGGCTGGTCGCGGCCCCCGCGGACGGCGTGGCGCGGGTGCGGATCGACGTGCCGTCGGGGCGCGTCACGGCCCTCGTCCACCGGGCCGGCGGGCGCACCACCGGGGTGACCTTCCGCAACGTGCCGTCGCGGGTGAGCGCGCCGAAGCTGGCGGTGGCGACCTCGCGCGGCACCGTGGAGGTCGCGGTGGCGCACGCCGGGGCCTGCTACGCCTCGGTGTCGGCGGCGGCGCTGGGCCTGACCGTCGACACCGCCCGGCTGGCGGAACTCACCGCCGCAGGGCGGGAGATCAGGCGGGCGCTGGAGGGTTCGGAGGCGGTGGCGCATCCGTCGGACCCGCGGCTCTCGGGCGTGTACGGGGTCGTGCTGTACGACGAACTCCCCTGGGACGGCGAAGGGTTGAGCCAGCGGAACGTCACCGTCTTCGCGGACGGGCAGATCGACCGCTCGCCCTGCGGCTCCGGCACCTCCGCCCGGCTCGCGGTGCTCGCGGCCGAGGGGCGGCTCGCGCCGGGCGAGGAGCTGCGGCACGAGTCGGTCATCGGGACGGTGTTCCACGGGCGGGTGCTGCCGGGCGGCGACCCGCTGGGCTCCGGCGTCGTCACGGAGGTGACGGGGACGGCGCACCGCACCGGGGAACACGGATTCGTGCTGGAAGAAGGGGACGGGCTCGGGGCAGGATTCCTGCTGTGACTTCTTCTGACGCGAATTACTCCGTACCGCCCGGCACGGCGACCGAGCCGCTCCGGTACGCCGTGTCGGGCACCGGGTCCGTCACGCCCGCCCGGGCCGCCGGCGCGGTCGAGCGGATGCTGCTCGACGGGTTCGACCCCGAGGCCGCGCCCGTCCGCACCGGGGTGCCCGTCCCGGCCGGCGAACTGCTGATGATGCCCGCCGCCGCCGGGCGGTACGCGGGCGTCAAGATCGCCGGTGTCGCGCCCGCCAACCCCGGGCGCGGCCTGCCCCGGATCACCGGCAGCTACCTCCTGCTCGACGGGCCCACCCTCCAGCCCGTCGCGCTGCTCGACGGCGCCGCGCTCACCGCGCTGCGCACGCCCGCCGTCACCGCCGTCGCCCTGCGCCGGCTCGCCCCGCCGGAGGCCGCGCACCTCGTGCTGTTCGGCGCCGGGCCGCAGGCGTACGGGCACCTCGACGCGCTGCTCGCGATCCGGCCGCTGACCCGGCTCACCGTGGTCGCGCGCAGCGCCGGGCCCGCCGAGGCGCTGGCCGCGTACGGGCGGGGGCTCGGGCTGGCGGCCTCGGTCGGCGGGCCGGAGGCCGTCGCGGCGGCGGACGTGGTGGTGTGCTGCACCACCGCGCGCACGCCGCTGTTCGACGGCGCGCTGGTGCCCGCGCACGCCGCCGTCGCGGCGGTCGGCTCGCACGAGCCGGACGCGCGGGAGGTGGACGCCGCGCTGGTCGGGCGGGCCGAACTCTACGTCGAGGCGCGGGCGGTGGCGGCCCGCGAGGCCGGGGACCTGATCATGGCGGGGGTCTCCGGACGCCAGGTGTGGAACCTGGCCGAGCTGGTGCGCGGCGACGTCCACGTGCCGGCGGACCGGCCGCGGTTCTTCAAGAGCGTCGGCATGGCCTGGGAGGACCTGGCCGTGGCGGCGGAGGTGCACGCGGGCGGCTGAGGACGGCGGGTTTCGTGGGCCGCCGGCCGTTGTCACGGCCGGCGGCCGCTGCCACGATGAGCTGCGGCTCGAATCGCGGACCGTTGCGCACGCACCGTAACGTGACATTGTACGCTGGTGTTCTGCACCGACCCGGAGGAACACCATGGCCGAGCTCAAGTCCCGCACCCTGATCTCCGTGCAGGAGCGGCTCCGCGACCAGGTCGCCCACGCACTGCGCGCCGCCCTGATCTCCGGGGAGCTGCGCCCCGGCGTCGTCTACTCCGCGCCCGCGCTCGCCGCCGACTTCGGCGTCTCCGCCACGCCGGTGCGCGAGGCCATGCTCGACCTCGCCCGCGAGGGCCTGGTGGAGGCCGTCCGCAACAAGGGCTTCCGGGTCACCGAACTCACCGAGCGGGACCTCGACGACTACACCGAGATCCGCGCCCTCATCGAGGTCCCGACCGTCGGCCGGGTCACCCGCACGGCCACCGCCGAGCAGCTGGAGCGGCTGCGCCCGCAGGCCGAGGCGATCGTGGCCGCCGCGCGCAAGCACGATCTGATCGGCTACCTGGAGGCGGACCGCCAGTTCCACCTCGACCTGCTGGGCCTCGCGGGCAACGCGCGGCTGGTGGACGTGGTGGGGGACCTGCGCAAGCGCTCGCGGCTGTACGGGCTGAACCGCCTCGACGAGCGTGGTGAGCTGGTGTCCTCGGCGGAGGAGCACCTGGAGCTGCTGGACCTGATGCTGTCGGGCGACGCGGAGGCGGCGGAGGCCTGCATGACGCGGCACCTGAGCCACGTGCGCTCCCTGTGGGCCAACGGCCAGGAGGCCCAGGAGGAGCCCCGCACGGCGCTGCGGCTGCGGGCGCGGTAGAGGCTAAACCACTCGTTCGGGTGAGGGGTGAAGATCGGGCGTCGGAAGGCGTCTGCGTCCTACGATGATGTTCTCGACATCGGCAGTCAGGAGGAACTCCATGTCCGCCGCAGCAGTGGAAGAACCGATGGGGCAGCTGACGCTACTCGAAGCCGCCGAGCTGATCTCGAACCAGTTCGCCGGGCATCGGGTCGAGATCGTCGGGAGCCAGATCACCGTGACGCCGCCGCCGGATGTTTCGCACGGTAAGTCGCTGAGTCGCCTCATGCGGGTACTTTTTGCGGCCGGCCTCGATGGGGACGAGGTCGACGTTCTGCAGAACGTGGGCATCTGGTTGCCGGACGGGCCCTCGGATTATGCGGTGCCCGATCTGTCGATCGTCGATGCCGACATTGATGATCACCTGATCGAGTACAACTGTTACGACCCAGCGGCGTTCCGTCTCGTGCTGGAGGTCACGTCGTCGAACGTCAGTGACGACCTGAAGAAGAAGCCCTTTGCGTACGCCGAGGCTGAAGTGCCCGTCTACGTCATCGTGGACCGGAAGAACCAGCGCGTCATGGTGCTCACCGACCCCAAGGACGGCGAGTACCGGGTACACGCCGTCCACCACCCCGGGCAGTCGTTCACACTGCCGGAGTCGATCGGGGCACCGGTGACACTAGCGGTGGACGACGTGCTGGCTGCGAAGAAGTAGTCAGCCGGCCGTCGTGGACCTCGGCGGTCTCGTCGACGGCGGTCAGGTGGGTGCGGTCGTGGGTGACCAGGACCGTCGCCGTCGCGCGCTGGTGCGTGAGGGTGGTGATCAGGTCCAGGACGGCTGCTCCGCGCTCGTGGTCGAGGGCGCTGGTGGGTTCGTCGATCAGCAGGACCTTCGGGTCGTTCATCAACGCCCGTGCGATGTTGACGCGTTGGCGCTGGCCGCCGGAGAGCTGGTGCGGGCGGCGGTGGGCCTGGTCGCGGAGGCCGACGGCGTCGAGGAGTTCGAGGGCGCGGGGGAGGGCGGCGCGGGGGGAGCGGCCGTCGAGGTGGGCCATCACCTGGAGCTGTTCGGCGGCGGTCAGGGATGGCAGCAGGTTGGCCTGTTGGAAGACGATGCCGATGCGGGTGCGGCGCAGCGCGGTGAGTTCGGCGCGGGTGAGGCCGGTGGTGTCGGTGCCGTCCACGACGACCCGGCCGGAGTCGTGGGCGATGAGGGTCGCGGCGACGGCGAGCAGGCTGGACTTGCCGGAGCCGGACGGGCCGACCACGGCGGTGATGGTGCCCGCGGGGACGGTCAGGGAGACGTCGTCGAGGGCGGTGAGCCGGCCGTCGCCGTCCGGGTAGGTCAGGGTGACGTGGTCGAGGTGGAGGGTCATCGGGCGCTCCCGAGGGCGGTCAGCGGGTCGACGGAGGTGATCCGGCGGATGGACAGGGCCGCGCCGACGGCGCCGAGGGCGATCATCACGGCGGCGGGCAGCAGCAGGGTCGGGGCGTCCAGGACGAACGGGACGGCGGAGCCGATCAGCGAGCCCGCTCCCAGGGCGATCGCGGTGCCCGCCGCGGTGCCGAGCACCAGCAGCAGGACGGCCTGGCCGAGCGCGTCCCGCAGCAGGTAGCGGGTGGAGGCGCCGAGGGCCTTGAGGACGGCGACGTCGCCGCTGCGCTGGATCGTCCAGACCGTGAAGAACGCGCCGATGACCAGGGCGGAGATGGCGAACAGGAAGCCGCGCATCAGCTGCAGCGAGCCGTTCTCGGAGGTGTAGGAGCCGATCGCGGCGAGCGCGTCGTCGCGGGTGCGGGTCTCGGTGCCGAGGCGGGCGTCGGCCGCGCCGAGGTCGGCGCCCTTCGCGGCGGTGAGAGCGATGACCGTCGCGTGGCCGGTGCCGCCGGGGGCGAACGCCTGCCAGTCGGCGAGGCTGGTCCAGATCACGGGGGTGTGGCTGTAGGCGGCGTCGCCGTCGACGGCGGCGACGGTGAGCGGGTGGCCGGCCATCGTGAAGCCGGCGCCGGCCGTCAGCCCGCCGAGGTTCGCGGCGGCGGTCTTCGACAGCACCGCCTGGCCGGCGGTGATGCGGGCGCCCTGCGGGGCCAGCCCGGAGCCGTCCGGGACGCCGAACGCGGAGAGTGCCGCGGTGCGCTGCCCGGCGGCGGCCTTGGTGGTGGTGATGCCGAGCGGCTGGGCGGAGGTCACGCCCGGCTCGTGTGACCAGGCCTGCCACTGCTCCGGGGTGACCTGGGAGTCGGTGAAGGACAGCTGCTGCCCGTCGGCGGGCCGTCCGAACACCAGGTGGTCGGCCGGCAGGCCGGTGATCGCCGAGACGTTCTGCCGGCCGAGCCCGGCGGTCAGCCCGGACAACAGGCCGACCAGCACGGTGATCAGCACGATGACGGTCCCCATCAGGGCGAACCGCCCCTTGGCGAACCCCAGGTCCCTCCAGGCGACGAACACGACGGGCCTCTCTGCACGAAACGACTGTGTGCCCACACCGTCGCCGGGAAGGGGGCCCGCGGGCATCGCACGGGGGATTGCATCCTCGGCATCGAAGGGCAGAAGCGGAGTTCAACCTTTTGATTGATGCCGGGCCCGCAACGCGGAACTTAGGCTGGACGGATGGCGACCGAACGTTTCCGCACCACCCCCGTCGCCCGCGTCCTCCAGGTCTGCCTGCACCTGCTCGTGGCGGGCCTGCTCGTCCTCGCCGTCGCCCGCGCCTTCACCGGCCGCGACGGCGGCCCGGCGTCCGTGACCGCCGCCGCCACCGCCATGGGCGCCGCCTACGCGGCCGGGCCGAGGCTCGCGGTCATCCGCCGCTCGCGCCGGGCGGCCGCGCTGTGGCTCGCGCTGCTCGGCGTCACCTGGGCGGGCGTGCTCGTGGCCACGCAGGACGGGGTGTGGCTGGCGTTCCCGCTGTACTTCCTCGAACTGCACCTGCTCGGCCGCCGGGGCGGACTCGCCGCCGTCGGGCTGACCGCCGCCGCCGCGATCGCCGCGTGGTCCTGGCACCAGCACACCTTCAGCGTGGCCGCGTCGATCGGGCCCGCGCTCGGCGCCGCCGTCGCCACCGCGACCGTCCTCGGCTACCAGGCGCTGTACCGGGAGAGCGAGGAGCGCCGCCGGCTGATCGACGAGCTCACCGCCGCCCGCGCCGACCTCGCCACCGCCCACCACGCCGCCGGGGTGCTCGCCGAGCGCGAACGCCTCGCCCGGGAGATCCACGACACCCTCGCGCAGAGCCTCAGCAGCATCCAGCTGCTGCTCCGGGCCGCCCAGCGGGCCCTGCCGGAGCGCACGGACGCCGCGGCCGGCTACGTCGAGCAGGCCCGGCAGGCCGCCCAGGACAACCTCGACGAGGCCCGGCGCTTCGTCCGCGCGCTCACCCCGCCCGCGCTCGACGGCGACCCGCTGCCCGTCGCGCTGGAGCGGCTGTGCGCCACCACGACGGCGCACAGCGGGCTGCCCGTCCACCTGCACGTCTCCGGGGAGGCGGTGCGGCTGCCGGTGCCGCAGGAGGTCGCGCTGCTGCGGATCGCGCAGTCGGCGCTCGGCAACACCGTCCGGCACGCGCGGGCCTCGCACGCCGAGGTGACGCTCAGCTACATGGAGGGCGAGGTGGCACTCGACGTGTTCGACGACGGGGCCGGGTTCGATCCGGCGGCGCTCCCGGGGCGCCCGGCGCGCGACGACGGCGGGTTCGGGCTGCCGTCGATGGGGGCCCGGGCCCGGGCGCTCGGCGGCACCTTCACGGTGGAGTCGGCGCCCGGCGAGGGCACGGCGCTCGCCGTGCTGCTGCCGGTGCCGGCGGTGCCGCCCGTGCCGCCGGTGCAGCCGGGGTTCCCGGCGACGGAGGTGGGGGCGTGATCAGGCTGCTGCTGGCGGACGACCACCCGGTGGTGCGGGCCGGGCTGCGGGCCGTCCTGGAGGGCGAACCGGACTTCACGATCGTCGGGGAGGCGGCGACCGCCGAACGGGCGGTCGAGCTGGCCTCCGCGGGCGGGGTCGACGTCGTGCTCATGGACCTCCAGTTCGGGCCCGGCTCGGCGATGAACGGTGCCCAGGCCACGGCCGAGATCACCGCCCGCGCGGGGGCGCCGCGGGTGCTCGTCGTCACGACGTACGACACGGACGCGGACACCCTGCCCGCCCTGGAGGCCGGCGCCACCGGGTACCTGCTGAAGGACGCCCCGCCGGAGGAGCTCGCCCAGGCGGTGCGGGCCGCGGCGGCGGGCCGGACGGCGCTCGCGCCGACCGTCGCGGACCGGCTGCTGGAGCGGATGCGGACGCCCGCGGCGTCGCTCAGCAACCGGGAGATCGAGGTGCTGGGACTCGTCGCGGACGGGCTGACCAACCAGCAGGTGAGCCAGCGGCTGCACCTGAGCCAGGCCACGGTGAAGTCGCATCTGGTGCACATCTACACGAAGTTGGGGGTCGACTCGCGCACGGCGGCGGTGCGGGAGGCGCGCGGCCGGGGGCTGATTCGGCGGGCGTAGGGTGGGGCGGGTTCGAACCGTTCTCCGGAGTGGAGGAACCCGCCGATGGCCCGTCTTCTCGATGAACTCGCCGTTCCCGTGATCGCCGCGCCGATGGCGGGCGGGGCGTCCACCCCCGAGCTGGTGGCGGCGGTGAACCGGGCCGGCGGGCTGGGGTTCCTGGCCGCGGGGTACCGGACGGCGGCCGGGACGGCCGAACAGATCGCCGCCGTACGGAAGTCGACCGACCGGGCCTTCGGCGTGAACCTCTTCGTCCCGGCCGCGCCCGGCGATCCGGCGGCGGTCGCGGCCTACCGGGAGCGGCTGCGGCCGGAGGCCGAGAGGTGGGACGTCCGGCTGCCCGAGGAGACCGGGCCGGACCGGGACGACTGGGAGGCCAAGCTCGACGTGCTGCTGGCCGATCCGGTGGACGTCGTCTCGTACACCTTCGGGCTGCCCACGGCGGCGGAGGCCGCGGCCGTCCGCGCGGCGGGGTCGTTCCAGGTGGGCACCGTCACCACGCCCGAGGAGGCGCGGGCGGCGGAGGCGGTCGGCATGGACGCGCTCTGCGTGCAGGGCCCGGAGGCGGGCGGCCACCGGGGCACCCACCGTGTCGCGGACGAGCCGGGAGAGGTGCCGCTGCTCGAACTCCTGGGCACCGTACGGACGGTGACCGACCTGCCGCTGATCGCCGCCGGCGGACTCGGCGACGGCCCGTCCATCGCGGCGGCGCTGCGGGCGGGGGCGGTGGCGGTGCAGCTGGGGACGGCGCTGCTGCGCGCGGACGAGTCCGGCGCGTCCCGGGCCCACCGGGCGGCGCTCACCGGACTGCCGGAGACCGTCGTCACCCGCGCCTTCACCGGCCGCCCGGCCCGCGGCCTGCGCAACGCCTTCATCGACCGTTACGGCCCCTACGCCCCGCCCGCCTACCCCGAGGTCCACCACCTCACCAGCCCCCTCCGCGCCGCCGCCACCCGCCGCGCCGACACCCGGTCCATGCACCTCTGGGCAGGCACCGCCCACCGGCTGGCACGCCCGGGCCCGGCGGAGCAGCTCGTCGCGGACCTCTGGCGGGCGGCGCGGGGGTAGTAGAGGGCTCTACCGCAGCAGGTCGGCCATCCAGGACTCGATGGCCTCCGGTGTCCTCGGGAGGGCGCTGGACATCAGGTGGGCGCCGTCGTGCGTGATGACGAGGTCGTCCTCGATACGGATGCCCAGGCCGCGGAGTTCCAGGGGGAGGGTCTCGTCGTCGGGTTGGAGGTAGAGGCCGGGTTCGACGGTGAGGACCATGCCCTCCTCCAGGGTGCCGTCGAGGTAGCGGTCGGCGCGGGCCTGGGCGCAGTCGTGGTAGTCGAGGCCGAGCATGTGGCCGCTGCCGCAGAGGGTGTAGCGGCGGTACAGGCCGTTGTCCTCGGCGAGGGCCTGGTCGGCGGGGATGCGCAGGACGCCCCAGTCGGCGAGGCCTTCGGCGATGACCCGCATGGCGGCGCGGTGGAAGTCGCGGAAGCGGGCGCCGGGGCGCAGGGCGGCGATGCCGGCGCTCTGAGCGGCGAGGACGAGGTCGTAGGCCTGGCGCTGGACGGGGGTGAAGGTGCCGCTCAGGGGCAGGGTGCGGGTGATGTCGGCGGAGTACAGGGTGTCGGTCTCGACGCCGGCGTCGAGGAGGAGCAGGGCGTCGGGGTCGAGGGCGCCGTCGTTGCGGATCCAGTGCAGGACGCAGGCGTGGGCGCCGGAGGCGGCGATGGTGGTGTAGGCGGTGCCGTTGCCCTCGGCGCGGGCGCGGAGGTCGAAGACGCCCTCGATCCAGCGTTCGCCGCGCGGGTGGCGCAGGGCGGCGGGCAGGGCGCGGACGACGTCCTCGAACCCCAGGACGGTGTGGTCGACGGCGAGTTGGAGCTGGTCGACCTCCCAGGTGTCCTTGGCCAGGCGCAACTCCGAGAGGACGGCGGCCAGTTCGCGGTCGCGGAGGGCGTCGGCGCCGGTCCGCAGGGAGTCGACGAACGGGTCGGTGCCGGCCAGGACGCGGGTCGGCGGCTGCGGTCCGGTGAACAGCTTGGCGAGGTCGTCGAGGTGTTCGGTGCGCAGGCCGGTGAGCGCGGCGGCCTCGGCGAGGTCGGGGCGGCGGCCGACCCAGAACTCGCCGTAGCGGCGGTCGCGGTAGAACTCGGCGCCGTCGCGCGGGGAGCGGGGCCGCAGGTGGAGCACGGGTTCGTGCCCGGTGGGGCCGGCCGGTTCGAGGACGAGGACGTGGTCGGCCTGGTCCTCGCCGGTGAGGCCGGTGAGCCAGGCGTAGGCGCTGTGCGGGCGGAAGCGGTGGTCGAGGTCGTTGCAGCGGACCTTGAGCCGGCCGGCGGGGACGACCAGCCGCTCGCCGGGGAACGCGGCGGAGAGCCGGGCGTGCCGTCCGGGGAGTCGGTCGTGACCGGGTGCGCGCCGGTCGGCGGGCAGCGGGCTGGGGGCCCACCGCGTGGCCATGAAGGCGTCGAGGGCGGGGGAGACGGGGAGGTCGTGGCTCCCCGTGTTGAGGTCGGCTTGACGGAGGGTCACCGGTGAACTCCTCGACGTGGCACGGGCGGTAGGGCGCCGGGCGGTAGGGCGCCGGACACAGCTCGGTAACGGGCGGCGCGAGCTCTTGTGCAGTGCAATTTCACATTACTATGTTACGGGTCACACAGCGGAGCGGCCAGACCCGGCCCCCACAGCGGAGTTGCAACATGACCAGGCGCACCCACGCCGCGCTCGCGGCAGCCCTCGCGGCGACCCTCACCCTCGGCCTCGGGGCCTGCACGAACGACAAGAGCGACAGCGGCGGTGACAGCCGGGCCGAGAGCACCAGGGCCCCCGGCGCCGCCTCCGGCTCGATCGTCGGCGGCACCCCGGTGAGGGGCGGCACCCTGACCGTCCTCTCGAACCAGGACTTCGCCCACCTCGACCCGGCCCGCAACTGGACCATGCCGAACATGGACTTCGGCATCCGGCTGCTCTACCGCACCCTGGTCACCTTCAAGGCGGAGCCGGGCGCCGCCGGCAGCGAGATCGTCCCCGACCTCGCCACCGACCTCGGCCGCTCCTCGGACGGCGGGAAGACCTGGAGCTTCACCCTCAAGGAGGGCGTCAAGTACGAGGACGGGACGCCGATCAGGTCCGCCGACATCAAGTACAACGTCGAGCGCTCCTTCGCCCCGGACCTCACCGGCGGCCCCGACTACGCGCAGCAGTACCTGGCCGGCGGCGAGAACTACAAGGGCCCGCTGAACGGCGAGCACCTGGCGAGCATCGAGACCCCGGACGACCGGACCGTCGTCTTCCACCTCAAGCGCCCGGTGGCCGAGTTCTCCTACACCGCGACCCTGCCGACGTTCGCGCCCGTGCCGCAGGCCCAGGACAAGGGCACGCAGTACGACCTGCGCCCGTTCTCCTCCGGCCCGTACAAGATCGAGACCTACGACCGCGGCAAGCAGCTGACGCTCGTCCGCAACACCGGCTGGGACCCGGCCACCGACCCGGTCCGCAAGGCCTACCCCGACAAGATCGTGGTCGTCCAGGGCCTCAAGGGCGGGCAGGTCGACGACCGGATCATCGCGAGCGAGGGCGCCGACGCCTCGGCGGTCGAGTGGATGAACCTGCGCCCGGAGTCGGTCGCGAAGGTGCTGCCCAAGCCGGACGTGAAGTCCCGGCTGATCGCCGAGCAGCAGGGCTGCACCGACATGCTCTACCCCAACACCTCCAAGGCGCCGTTCGACGACCCGAAGGTGCGCGAGGCGTTGATGTACGCGGTGGACCGGGACGCCCAGGTCACCGCGAACGGCGGCCCGGCGATGGGCGACGTGGCCACCGCCTACCTGCCGCCCGCGATGACCGGCGGCACCAAGGTGGACACGCTGAAGATCGCCCCGACCGGCGACCCGGAGAAGGCCAAGCAGCTGCTCAAGGACGCGGGCAAGACCGACCTCAAGGTCTCGCTGACCGTCTCCTCCGGCGACAAGACCCGGGCCGAGGCGCTCCAGCAGTCGCTGGCCAAGGCCGGGATCCAGGTCACCATCACCACCGCCGACCCGTCCGTCTACTACGACACCATCGGTGACACCAAGAACGCGCCCGACCTCGCCATCCTCGGCTGGTGCCCGGACTACCCGTCCGGCGCGACTTTCCTGCCCATGGTCTTCGACGGCCGCACCATCAAGGAGAAGGGCAACCAGGGCAACGTCGAGCAGTTCCGCGACCAGGCCACCTCGGACCGGATCGACCAGATCAGCGCGATGACCGACGTCGCCGAGGCCAACAAGGCCTGGCTCCAGCTGGGCGACGACCTGATGAAGAAGGCGCCGACCGTGCCGATGCTCTGGCAGCGCCGCCCGCTGCTGGCCGGGACGAACGTGGCCGGCGCCTTCGGGCACCCGGTGTGGACCGGTCAGTGGGACTTCGCCACGATCGGCCTCAAGGACCCCGCCAAGAGCCAGGGCTGAGGGATCGTCCGATGACTGCCACCACTGAGCCCGCCGCCACCGAGCCCGCCACCGCGCGGGCGGGGGCGGCGGGCCCCGCGAAGGCCGCCGGGCGCGGGCCCTGGCGGCTCGTCCGGGACCGGCTGTGGGCCCGCGGTTCGGCCCGGTTCGGCCTGGTCACCGTCGCCGTCCTGGTGCTGCTCGCCGCACTGGCCGGCCCGCTGAGCGCGCTCGGCGGCTGGTCCCCCGACGAGTTCGACAAGCGCGCGATCGACCCGTACCTCGGCGGCCAGCCGGTCGGGGACTTCGGCGGGATCGGCACCCGGCACTGGCTGGGCGTCGAACCGTCGACCGGGCGCGACCTGTTCGCCCGGGTCCTGCACGGCGGCCAGGTCTCGCTGCTGATCGCCTTCACCGCCACCGCCGTGGTCGTGGCCACCGGCACCCTGGCCGGGATCGCCGCCGGCTACTTCGGCGGCCGGACGGACTCGCTGCTCTCCCGGCTGATGGACCTCACGATGTCCTTCCCGTCCCTGATCTTCATGATCGCGATGATGTCGGTGGCCAAGGACGTCAACCGGATCCTGCTGATCACCCTGGTCATCGGCCTGTTCACCTGGCCCGGCATCGCCCGGGTGGTCCGCGGCCAGACGCTCTCGCTCAAGCACCGCGAGTACGTCGAGGCGGCCAAGGTCGGCGGCGCCCGCCCCTGGCGGATCCTCACCCGCGAGATCCTGCCCAACGTCTCCGGCCCGGTCATCGCCTACACGACGCTGCTCGTCCCCGGCATGATCGCGACCGAGGCCGCGCTCAGCTACCTCGGCGTCGGCGTGCGCCCGCCGACCCCCTCCTGGGGCCAGATGATCGCCGAGAGCATCAACTTCTACGAGACCGACCCGACGTACTTCCTGATCCCGACGGCCTTCCTGTTCCTCGCCGTGCTCGCCTTCACCCTGCTCGGCGACGCGCTGCGCGACATCCTGGACCCCCGGGGAGGCCGGTCGTGATCCTCTACCTCGGCCGCCGGCTGCTCGGCGCGGCCGGCATCCTGCTCGCCATCACCGCCATCACCTTCACCATCTTCTACCTGCTGCCCAGCGACCCGGCCGCGGCGGCCTGCGGCAAGACCTGCAGCCCCGAGCGGCTCGCCGACGTCAAGGCCGCGATGGGCCTGGACCGGCCGGTCTGGGAGCAGTTCGCCGGCTACCTGACCGGCATCTTCGCCGGCCGCGACTACGGCAGCGGCCCCAGCGCCGTGCACTGCGGCTTCCCGTGCCTCGGCTACTCCTACGAGTACTCGCTGCCGGTCTGGGACCTGCTCACCGACCGGCTGCCGGTCTCCGTCTCGCTGGCGCTCGGCGCGGCCGTGCTCTGGCTGGCCCTCGGCCTCGGCACGGGCGTCACCTCGGCGCTGCGCAAGGACACGGCCGTCGACCGCACGCTGATGGTGTTCTCGGTCGGCGCCGCGTCGCTGCCGGTCTACTTCACCTCGATCATGCTGATCTGGGGTGTCGTCAGGACGGCCGGGCTGCTGCCCTACCCGGCGTACCACAAGTTCACCGACGGCCCGGTGCCGTGGGCCTCCAACCTGCTCCTGCCGTGGATCGCGCTCGCCCTGCTGTACGCGGCCATGTACGCCCGGCAGAGCCGCAACTCGATGATCGAGGCGATGGCGGAACCGTACATCCGCACCGCCCGTGCCAAGGGGCTGCCGGGGCGCACCGTCACCGTCAAGCACGGGCTGCGCTCCGGGATGACGCCGATCCTGACCATCTTCGGCATGGACCTCGGCGGGCTGCTGGCCGGCGCCGTCATCACCGAGTCCATCTTCGGACTGCCCGGCGTCGGACGGCTCTTCTACGACGCGCTGGTCCGCTCCGACCAGCCGGTCATCCTCGGCGTCACCCTGCTCGCGGCCTCCTTCATCGTCGCGGCGAACCTGCTGGTCGACCTGCTCTACGCGTTCGTCGACCCGAGAGTGAGGTACTGATGGCCGCTCTTCTGGAAGTCGACGACCTCGGGGTCTCGTTCGACACCCCGCGCGGCACCGTCCGGGCCGTCGACGGCATCTCCTTCACCGTCGACGCCGGGCGCACGCTCGGCCTGGTCGGCGAGTCCGGCAGCGGCAAGTCCGTCACCTCGCTCGCCGTCATGGGCCTGCACCGCGGCGCCGCCGTCACCGGCTCGATCCGGCTGGAGGGGAGGGAGCTGAACGGGCTCGGCGAACGGGAGCTGGGCACCGTCCGGGGCCGGCGGATCGCGATGATCTTCCAGGACCCGCTGTCCAGCCTGCACCCCTTCTACACCGTCGGCGAGCAGATCGCCGAGCACTACCGGGTGCACTTCCGGGCGGGCCGCCGGGCCGGCCGGCAGCGCGCCGTCGAGATGCTCGCCGAGGTCGGCATCCCCGAACCGGCCCGCCGCGTCGACGAGTACCCGCACCAGTTCTCCGGCGGCATGCGCCAGCGCGTCATGATCGCCATGGCGCTCGCCTGCGAACCCGACCTGCTGATCGCCGACGAGCCCACCACCGCGCTCGACGTCACCGTGCAGGCGCAGATCCTCGACCTGATCGCCCGGATCCAGCAGGAGCGCGGCCTCGGCGTCGTCATGATCACCCACGACCTCGGCGTCGTCGCCCGGGTCGCCCACGAGGTGCTCGTCATGTACGGCGGACGGGCCGCCGAACAGGCCCCGGTGGACCGGCTGTTCGGCGCCCCCGCCCACCCCTACACCCGCGGCCTGCTCGACTCGCTGCCCCGCCTCGACGACACCGACGACGCCCCGCTGCGGGCCATCCCCGGCAGCCCGCCGTCGCTGATCGCCCCCGCCCCCGGCTGCTCCTTCGCACCGCGCTGCGCCCGCACCACCGCCGCGACCGCCGAGGAGCACGCCCGCTGCCTGGCCGAGCGCCCCGAATTCGGCCCGCTCGGCCCCGGCCACCAGGCCGCCTGCCACCTGCCGCTGGTGCCGGAAGGGGTCCTGTGATGGCTCGATCGACGGGTGAAACCCTGCTCTCCGTACGGGACCTGGTGAAGACCTTCCCGGGGCGCCGCAGTCGCACCGGGCGTCCGGGCGCGCCGATCCGGGCCGTCGACGGGGTGTCCTTCGACGTCGGCCGGGGCGAGACCCTGGGCCTGGTCGGCGAGTCCGGCTGCGGCAAGTCCACCACCGGGCGGATGATCGTCCGGCTGCTCGACCCGACCGCCGGCACCGTCACCTTCGACGGCACCGAGATCGGCGGCCTGTCCCAGTCCCGACTGCGGCCGCACCGGCGGCACTTGCAGATGGTCTTCCAGGACCCGTACTCCTCGCTCAACCCCCGGCAGACGGTGGCCCGGATCATCTCCGAGCCGCTGCTGGTCCAGGGGTCGGGCGCAGCCGAGGCACGGAAGCGGGCCGGCGAGCTGATGGAGCTGGTCGGGCTGATCCCCGAGCACCTCGACCGCTATCCGCACGAGTTCTCCGGCGGCCAGGCGCAGCGCATCGGCATCGCCCGGTCGCTGGCCACCTCGCCGAAGCTGGTGATCGCCGACGAGCCGGTGTCCGCGCTCGACGTGTCGATCCAGGCGCAGGTCGTCAACCTGATGGAGGAGTTGCAGCGCGAGCTGGGCCTCGCCTACGTGTTCATCGCGCACGACCTCTCGGTGGTCAAGCGGGTCTGCGACCGCGTCGCGGTGATGTACCTGGGCCGGATCGTCGAGATCGGCGACAAGGCCGAGGTGTACGGCAACCCGGCGCACCCGTACACGAAGGCGCTGCTGTCGGCCGTGCCGCTGCCCGATCCGGCCGCGGAGCGGGCGCGCGAGCGGATCGTCCTGGCGGGCGACCCGCCGAGCCCGGCGAACCCGCCGTCCGGCTGCACGTTCCACCCGCGCTGCCCGAAGGCGCAGGAGGTGTGCCGGACGGAGCGGCCGCTGCTGAAGCTCGCCGGTCCAGGCGGCCGGGAGGCGGCCTGCCACTTCCCGGAGGCCTGACCGGCCCCAGACCCCCGGTCGGGCGCGGTGGGGAACCACACGAGGACCGCGCCCGACCGGGTTCCAGCCGTTCGTTCACCCGGTCATTCGGTCAGGGGCGGCAGCCGGCGCGGGCCCGGCCCCTCGGCGGCCAGTTCGTCGCCGGGGTTGAGCACCCGGCAGCGGCGCAGCGACACGCAGCCGCAGCCGATGCAGCCGGTCAGCTCCGATTCCAGCCGTTCCAGCTCGGCGCGCCGGGCGCGCAGGTGCTCGGCCCACCTGGCCGAGATGCGTTCCCAGTCGCGCTTGCCGGGCATCCGGTCCTCGGGCAGCGCGGCGAAGACCTCGGCCACCTCGGCCAGCGGGATGCCCAGCCGCTTGGCGACCAGGACGAGGGAGAGCCGGCGCAGCACGTGCCGGCGGTAGCGGCGCTGGTTGCCGGTGGTGCGCTCGGAGGAGATCAGGCCCTGCTCCTCGTAGAAGCGCACCGCCGAGGTGGCGATCCCGGCCCGCCGGGCCACCTCCCCGACGCTCAGCAGATCGACCGGTCCGGTGTCCACGGCGGCCCTCCGGGTGCTCGTTGACTTCAAGTCCTCTTGAAGATCCAGCGTACCGGACGTGATCGAACCGGTCGCGGGGCAGCGTGCCGCGGCCCCTGCCGATCAGGGAGGTTGCGCATCGGAACGGTTGCCGTCCGGTCCCCCGGCGGGCCGGCGTGAACTGCTTCCCGGGCTTTCCCGAGCCGTCAGCCGGCGGTGTACTCCACGGCCGTGGTGACCACCGCGAGCACGCCGTACACCGTCGCGAGCGTGGTCCGGCCGGTGGCGTACAGGGCCAGCGCGCCGGTGCCGAGGACCACCAGCTTGAGGACGATCTCGGCGGCGAGCGGCAGCCGGTACTTCGGACCGCCCGCGGCCAGGAACAGGCCCCAGACGGTCGCCGCCAGGGCGGGCGCGCCGATCCCGAGGAGCAGCCTGGTGCCCAGGGCGGCGCCGGTCTTGAAGCCCCAGTAGCAGAGCGCCGCGAGCAGCGCGAGCTCCAGCCCGAAGGCGACTCCGCCGTTGACCGCGGTCAGCGGCGTCCACTGGCGCTGGTTGACCGGGCCCGGTCTCCGGATCTTCATCTCGTCCACTCTCCCCGTTTCGCCGTCCGGCACGACCGGCGCCCAAACCGGGTGCCGGTCATGCCGGAGTGTGGCAGCACGGCCGGGCCAACTCAATGGATCACGCTCAATGGATCACGCCGCGGATCACGCCAAGGTCTCCCGGAGGAAGACGAGTTCGGCCTGGGTGACCTGCTCGCCCACGCCGCCGGGCGTCATGTGCGTGACGCCGGGCAGCGGCAGGACGCGGTGCGGGCGGCCGGCCCTGGTCAGCGCGCGGGAGAGCCGCAGGGTGTGCGAGGGGTGGACGTTGTCGTCGGCCAGCCCGTGGACCAGCAGCAGCGGGCGGGTCAGCGCGGGGGCGTCGCCGATCAGGCAGTCGTCGGCGTAGCCCTCCGGGTTGTCCTGCGGCAGGCCGAGGTAGCGCTCGGTGTACGCGGTGTCGTACTCCCGGAAGTCGGTGGGCGGGGCGCCCGCGGCGGCGGCGTGGAAGACGTCGGGGCGGCGCAGGACGGCGAGTGCGGCGAAGTAACCGCCGTACGACCAGCCGCGCACGCCGACCCGGCCGAGGTCGAGGTCGGGGTGGCGCTCGGCGAGGGCGTGCAGCGCGGCCACCTGGTCGTCGAGCGCCACCTGGGAGAAGCGGCGGAAGATCGCCCGGGTGAAGGCGGGGGAGACGAACGGGGTGCCCCGGTTGTCGGTGGTGACGACGGCGAAGCCCTGGTCGGCCCACCACTGGCGGAGCTGCCAGCGGCGCGGCTCGCTCGCGACGGCCTGGAAGCCGGGGCCGCCGTAGACGTCGAGGAGGACGGGCAGCCGGCGGCCGGGGACGTGGTCGCGCGGGTACACCACGGCGGTGGGCAGGGCGAGTTCGGTGACGCGCGCGAAGTGCGGGTGGACGCGGAACGGGAGGGCCGCGCTCAGGTCGGCGAGCGGGAGCTCGCGGCCGTCGGGCCGGCGCAGCGTGCGGCGGACGCCGTCGGGGGTGGCGGAGGTGAGCAGCAGGGTGCCGGCGGCGGCGAGGGCGGAGTGGACGCCGGGGCCGTCGCTGAGCCGCTCGGGCGGGCCGCCGTCGGGGTCGACGAGGTGGACGTGCTGGTCGGCCGGGTCGCCGTCGGTGGTCTCGCAGAGCAGCCGGCCGTGCAGCGTGCCGGTCACCCGGCGGACCTGGAGGCCGGTGGTGTCGAGCGGCTTGCCGTCGAGGGCGAGGCCGCGGGCGTCCGGGGTGTCGTGGGCGGTGAGGAGACGGCCGCCGGGGAGCCGGGCCGGGGTGCCGGGCAGGTCGTCGACCCAGAACTCGTCGGTGGTGCGCGAGAGTTCGCGGGTCTCGCCGGTGGCCGGGTCGGCGGTGAGCAGCAGGACGTTCTGCTGGAGCCGGTCGGCGACGGTCAGCAGGAGCTCGTCGTCCGAGGCCCAGGAGGCGTCGCAGACGTACGGGAACGCGGCGGCGTCCCAGCGGAGCCGGACGCGGCTGCGGTCGGCCTCCCGGGTGCCGAGGACCCACAGCTGGACGTCGGCGTTCGGGCCGCCTGCCTGTGGGTAGGCGAAGTCCTCGGCGGGCAGGCCCGGTTGGGCGGGGTCGGCGAAGTACCGCCGGGGCAGGGCGGATTCGTCCACCCGGGCGGCGAGCAGGGCGCCGCCGTCCGGGCGCCACCAGTGGCCGCGGTGGCGGCCGAGCTCCTCGGCGGCGGCGAACTCGGCGACGCCCCAGCGGGCGCCGTCGGCGGGGGAGAGGGGAGTGAGGTCCGGGTGGACGTACAGGGCGTCGTCGGCGACGTACGCGACGCGTTCGCCGGTGGCGTCCGGGCGGGGGTCGAACGCGGGCCCTGCGGTGGGGAGTTCGGTGCCCATGCCGGTGGCGGTGTCGACGCGGAAGAGCCGGCCGTCGAGGGTGAACACGGCGACGGCGAGGTCGGCGGTGGCCGCGTACGTGCCGATGCCGGGGGCGGCCAGCCTGGTCCGTTCGCGCAGCCGGCGCTCGACGGCGGGCAGGTCGTCGCGGTGGCCGGTGCGGCCGGGGGCGAGGGCGGCGGGATCGGCGACGAGGCGCTCGGTGCCGAGCGGGGTGTCGGTCGCGGTGCCGGACCCGGTGTCGAGTGCGGTGTCGAGCAGGTGGAGGCGCTCGACCGGGTCGTCCGGACCGGTCGAGCGGAGCAGCAGCAGCCGGGTGCCGTCCTCGCTGAGCGTGGTCGCACGCGGGGCACCGAAGGTGAACCGGCCGGTTCGGGCGCTGAGGGTGAGGAAGGGGTCCGTGATGGTCATCGCCCGATGGTGGCCGGACGGCGCCTTGCCGGACCAGGGGTACGTCATGTGAAATGTCACACAACACCAGCAGGAGGAGAGTGCCGTGACCGAGGACCTGCCGACCGTCGAACCCCCCGAGCCCCTGAACGGGACCGACGGGCTGTTCGGCCTCTCGACCGACGCCGCGCACCTGAACCACGGCTCGTACGGTGCGGTGCCCCTGCCCGTCCAGCGCGTGCAGGACCGGCTGCGCGCCGAGCACGAGCTCGACCCGGACGACTTCTTCGCCGACCTGCCCGCCCGGATCGGCGCCGCCCGCCGCCGGATCGCCGCCGAGCTGGGCACCGACCCCGACCGCCTCGCGCTGGTCACCAACGTCACCGAGGCGGTCGCGATCGCGCTGGACACCGTCCCGCTCGCGCCCGGCGACCGCGTCCTCGTCACCGACCACGGCTACGGCGCCGTCACCAGGGCGGCCGCCCGGCGGGCCGCCGAGGCCGGCGCCGAGCTCGTCACCGCCGAGCTGCCCCTCGACGCCCCGGACGAGCACGCCGTCCGGGAGGCGGTGCTGGCGGCCGTCGACGGGCGCACCCGCCTCGCCGTCCTCGACCTGGTCACCTCGCCCACCGCCCGCGTCGTGGTCGGCCCCGAGCTGCTCGCCGAGCTGCGCCGGCGCGGCGTGACCACCGTCGTGGACGGCGCCCACGCGCCCGGCATGCTGCCCGCGCCGGTCGACGGAGCCGCCGACTTCTGGTGCGGCAACCTGCACAAGTGGGCCTTCGCCCCGCGCGCCACCGCCGTCCTGTCCGTCCGCCCGGAGTGGACGGACCGGGTGCGCCCGCTCGCCCTCTCCTGGGAGCACGACCGGGGCTTCCCGGCCAACGTCGAGTGGCGCGGCACCTGCGACTACACGCCCTGGCTGGCCGCCCCGGCCGGGTTCGACCTGCTGCGGGAACTCGGCACCGGGCGCGTCGCCGCGCACAACGCCGGGCTCGCCGCGTACGGCCGGCGGGTGCTCGCCGAGCGGGCCGGGCTGACGCCGCTGCCCGCGCCGCCCTGGGCGTGGATGCGCACCGTCCGGCTGCCCGCCGGGTGGGCCGAGACCGAACCCGACGCGCGGGCGGTGATGGCGGCGGTGCGGGAGCGCCTCGCGACCCGGGTCGCCGTCCGCCCGTGGGCCGGCGGCGGGGTGCTGCGGGTGAGCGCGCAGGTGTACAACCGGCCGCACGAGTACGAGCGGCTGGCGGACGGGCTGGCCGAGCTGCTCAAGGGCTGACGCTGCTCAAGGGCCGAGCCGCCTCACGACGCCCGGAGCGGTCATTCGGCGGTCGCGCGCAGCTCGGCGAGGAGCAGGTTCTGGTCGGCGAGCAGCCCGGTGAGGATCCGCCGGGCCGAGCGGAGCAGGTCGGCGACGTCGCCCCCGGCGAGCGCGTACACCACCGTGCTGCCCTCCCGGGTCGCGGTGACGATGCCGGACCGGCGCAGCACGGCGAGCTGCTGCGACAGGCTGGAGGGTTCGACCTCCAGTGCCGCGAGCAGGTCGCGCACGGGCGTCGGTCCGGCCTGGAGGAGTTCGAGGACCCGGATCCGCACGGGGTGGCCGAGCATCCGGAAGAACTCGGCCTTGGCCTGGTAGAGGGCTACCGGCACGAGATCCCCCCTTCCCTGGTGTCGGTGCGCTCAGATCTCCAGGGCGAGTTCGATCCGCTTGAGCTGGTGGCGGGCCATCGCGAGGTTGGAGCGGTTGCGGTTGAGCGCGAGGAAGAGGAACAGCCCGCGGCCGGTGGGCGTCGTGATCGGCCGGACCATGTGGTACTGGTTCGTGAGGCTGATCAGGATGTCCTCGATCTCGTTGTCGTGCAGGTTGAGCATCTCCATCGCCCGCATCTTGGCGCGGACGACGTCGGTGTTCCCGGCGGCGGCGACGTTGAGGTCCAGCTCGCCGCCGTCGCCGAGGCTGCCGAGCGCCATGCCGCTGCCGTAGTCGACGAGGGCCACGCCGATCGCCCCGTCGATCGACATCGCGTCCTTGAGGGACGTCTCCAGGTTCGCCATCTCGGTGTCCTCCCGTGTGTCCGGCCGTCTCCCCGGCCGCGGATCCGGCCGTGCGTCCGGTGCGTGTGTTCGGTGCGGTCGAAGGTAGGGAGGACGGGCCGCTCTCCACCGGGATTGACCGGAGTCGTTCGAAGCTGGCCCGGATCAGATCACTTGAAGACATTTGCAACTATGGATCTGAGGGAGAACTGATCCGGTCCCGGAAAAAACGGTGCTATCGATGTCAGTCCACCCGGGTAACCTCTCGCTGAGATGCGAGATCACACCAACCCCACCCGGACGGCGATGAACACCCCTGAGCCCGAGCCCCACGACGACCGGGAGCTCAGCCCCGCCGAGGCGTACGCGGCCAGCCGTCGCCGGGCCGTGGAGCAGGCGACGGCCCTCCACGGCTTCCAGCAGCTGTACGACTTCCCGCTGGACGACTTCCAGGTCGAGGCCTGCCGGGCCCTGGAGGCGGGCGAGGGCGTCCTCGTCGCCGCCCCCACGGGCTCCGGGAAGACGATCGTCGGCGAGTTCGCCGTGCACCTGGCCCTGGCCGGCGGCCGCAAGTGCTTCTACACGACGCCGATCAAGGCGCTCTCCAACCAGAAGTACGGCGACCTGGTCAAGCGCTACGGCGCTGCCAAGGTCGGCCTGCTCACCGGCGACAACAGCGTCAACGGCGACGCCCCCGTGGTGGTCATGACCACCGAGGTGCTGCGCAACATGCTCTACGCGGGCTCCAGCACCCTCGACGGCCTCGGCTACGTCGTCATGGACGAGGTCCACTACCTCGCCGACCGCTTCCGCGGCGCCGTCTGGGAGGAGGTCATCATCCACCTCCCCGAGTCGGTCACCCTCGTCTCGCTCTCCGCGACCGTCTCCAACGCCGAGGAGTTCGGCGACTGGCTGGACACCGTCCGCGGCGGCACCCGGGTGATCGTCTCCGAGCACCGGCCGGTCCCGCTGTGGCAGCACGTGATGGCCGGCAACCGGATGTACGACCTGTTCGCCAGCCCCGACCGCGACGGGCGCCCCAAGCACAGCCTCAAGAACCCCGGCAAGGCGGTCAACCCCGAGCTCGTCCGGCTCGCCCGCTCGGAGCTCGACCGCAACCCGCGCGACCGCTTCGGCCGCGGCCGGGGCCGCTCCATGCCCAACGGCCGCCCCGGCCGGGTCTGGACGCCGGGCCGCGTCGACGTCATCGACCGGCTCGACGCCGAGGGCCTGCTGCCCGCGATCACCTTCATCTTCAGCCGGGCCGGCTGCGAGGCCGCCGTCCAGCAGTGCCTCAGCTCCGGCCTGCGGCTCAACAAGGACTCCGACAGAGCCCTGGTGCGATCCATCGTCGAGGAGCGCTGCGCCGACATCCCCGACGAGGACCTGCACGTCCTCGGCTACTTCGAGTGGCTGGACGGGCTGGAGCGCGGCATCGCCGCCCACCACGCCGGGATGCTGCCCCGGTTCAAGGAGGTCGTCGAGGAGCTGTTCGTGAAGGGCCTGGTCAAGGCCGTCTTCGCGACCGAGACCCTCGCGCTCGGCATCAACATGCCCGCCCGCTCGGTGGTCATGGAGAAGCTCGTCAAGTGGAACGGCGAGACCCACGCCGACATCACCCCCGGCGAGTACACCCAGCTCACCGGCCGCGCCGGGCGCCGCGGCATCGACGTCGAGGGCCACGCCGTCGTGCTCTGGCAGCGCGGCCTCGACCCGGAGGCGCTCGCCGGCCTGGCCGGCACCCGCACCTACCCGCTCAAGTCCTCGTTCCGGCCGTCCTACAACATGGCCGTCAACCTGGTCTCCCAGTTCGGCCGGCACCGCTCGCGCGAGCTGCTGGAGACGTCCTTCGCGCAGTTCCAGGCGGACCGCTCGGTCGTCGGCATCGCCCGCCAGGTGCAGCGCAACGAGGAGGGGCTGGACGGCTACCGCGCGTCGATGACCTGCCACCTCGGCGACTTCGACGAGTACATGGAGCTGCGCCGCAGCCTCAAGGACCGCGAGAACGAGCTCGCCCGCGAGGGCACCAGCCAGCGCCGCGCCGCCGCCGCCGAGTCCATCGAGCAGCTCAAGCCGGGCGACGTCATCCACGTGCCCACCGGAAAGTTCGCCGGCCTCGCCCTGGTCCTCGACCCGGGCCTGCCGCCGGTCGACCGCTCCGGCCGCGGCGGGTCGCGCCACCCGGACTTCCAGGACGGGCCGCGCCCGGTCGTGCTCACCGCCGAGCGGCAGGTCAAGCGGCTCGCCATGATCGACTTCCCGCACCCGGTCGTCGCGATCGAGCGGGTGCGCATCCCCAAGTCCTTCAACCCGCGCAGCCCGCAGTCCCGCCGCGACCTCGCCTCCGCGCTGCGCACCAAGGCCGGCCACCTGGAGCCCGAGCGCTTCCGGCGCGGGCGCGCCGCCGCCGCGGACGACCCCGAGATCACCCGGCTGCGCACCGTCCTGCGCCAGCACCCCTGCCACGGCTGCGACGAGCGCGAGGACCACGCGCGCTGGGCCGAGCGCTACCACCGGCTGCACCGCGACACCGAGCTGCTGGAGCGCAAGATGCGCTCCCGCACGCACACCATCGCCCGCACCTTCGACCGCGTCTGCGCGCTGCTCACCGACCTCGGGTACCTGAGCGGCGACACCGTCACCGACGACGGCAAGCGGCTCGGCCGGCTCTACGGCGAGCTCGACCTGCTCGCCTCCGAGTGCATCCGCGAGGGCGTCTGGAGCGGCCTGGCCGCCGCCGAACTCGCCGCCTGCGCCTCGGCGCTGGTGTACGAGTCGCGCCAGGCCGACGACGCCGGCGCCCCCCGGGTGCCGGAGGGCGCGGCCAAGGAGGCGCTCGGCAAGATGGTCCGTATCTGGGGCCACCTCGACGCCCTGGAGGAGCAGCACCGGATCAACACCGCCGAGGGCGTCGGCCAGCGCGAACCCGACCTGGGCTTCGCCTGGGTCGCCTACCGCTGGGCGCTCGGCCACAACCTCGACCAGGTGCTGCGCGACGCCGACATGCCGGCCGGCGACTTCGTCCGCTGGACCAAGCAGCTGATCGACGTCCTCGGCCAGATCCAGGACGCCGCCGGCGAGGACGCCGACCTGCGCAAGACCGCCCGCAAGGCCGTCGACGGCCTCCGCCGCGGCATCATCGCCTACTCCTCGGTGGGCTGAGGTCCCGCAAGGCGCCGAACAGGAAAGCCGCACGGGCTCCGGCCCGTGCGGCTTTCCCATGTCCGGGACCCGGCGGTTCAGCGGGTGGTGGCGAGGGCTTCCAGGAGGCGGTCCAGGGAGGTGCCGAGGCCCCAGCGGGTGGAGAGTTCTTCGAGGGTCATGGGGTCGAGGGGCTCGTGGGGGCGGACCGGGTCGAAGAGGGGGAGGGGGGCGTCGTCGGCCACGCGGACGACCTTCGGGGCGACGTCGAGGTAGGCGGCGCCCTCGACGATGTTGCGGCGGCGGGCGGGGGTGAGCCTGGAGGCGACGTCGAGGGCGGCGGCGCGGATGGCGGGGAGGTCGCCGTACTCGTTGATGAGCTGGGCGGCGGTCTTCTCGCCGATGCCCTTGACGCCCGGCAGGCCGTCGGACGGGTCGCCGCGCAGGGCGGCCATGTCGGCGTACTGGGCGCCGCGCACGCCGTACTTCTCCAGGAGCAGGGCGTCGTCCGTCACCTGCAGGTTGCCCATGCCCTTGACGGGGTAGAGGACGGTGATCTCGCGGGCGTCGTCGACGAGTTGGAATAGGTCGCGGTCGCCGGTGACGATCTGCACCGGGCCGGTGGCCCGGGCGGTGAGGGTGCCGATGACGTCGTCCGCCTCGTAGCCGGGGGAGCCGACGCGGGCGATGCCGAGCGCGTCCAGCACCTGCTCGATCACCGGGACCTGCGGGGCGAGGGTGTCGGGCACCTCCTCCTCGCCGTCCTCGGCGGCCTCGGCGACGCGGTGGGTCTTGTACGAGGGCACGAGGTCCACCCGCCACTGCGGGCGCCAGTCGGCGTCCATGCAGGCGACCAGCTGGTCGGGGCGGTGGTCGTGGACCAGCCGGGCGATGAAGTCCAGCAGGCCGCGGACGGCGTTGACCGGCTCACCCTGCGGCGAGCGCAGGGTGTCCGGTACGCCGAAGTAGGCCCGGAAGTACAGGCTGGCGGAGTCGAGCAGCATCAGTCGCGGTGCGGTCACGCCTCAGATCATGCCGTACGGGGCCGACGGACCGCCGGTTCCGGCGGGCCGCCGGTCGTCAGTGCTCGTGCGGTCCGGCGCGGTGCACCGGGCCGTGCGCGTCGGCGCAGTGCTCGGCGGACCGGTCGCCCGGGGTGGCGATCTGCAGCAGCGCGCCCGCCTCGTCCTCGCCGACGTGGTCGACCTGGAGCGTGCTGTGGGTGATCCCGTACTCGCCGGCGAGCCGGCGCTGGAGCTCGCGCCGCACGGCGTGGCAGTCCCCGCCGGGGGTGACCAGGATGTGCGCGGACAGGGCGGGCTGGCCGGAGGTGATCTCCCAGATGTGCAGGTCGTGGATCTCCTCGACCAGCGGCTCGGTGACCAGCCGGTCGGCGACGGCGTCCGGGTCGATGCCGGCCGGGGCGGCCTCCAGGAAGATCCGTCCGGAGTCCCGGACCAGGCCGATGCCCGCCTTGAGCATCAGGACGACGACGATCAGCGAGGCGATCGCGTCGGCCCGGGCGAAGCCGGTGGTCAGGACGACGAGGCCGGCGACGGCGGTGGCGATGAACGCGTACAGGTCGGTGAGGACGTGCTGGAAGGCGCCCTCGACGTTGAGCGAGCTGCGGTTGGCCTTCGACATGCACCAGGCGGCCGCGAGGTTGACGACGATGCCGATCAGCGCGGTGACCAGCACCAGTGAGCCGGTGACGGCCGGGGGTTCGATCAGCCGGGTGACCGCCTCGTAGCCCAGCCACGCGGACAGGACCAGCAGGGTGACGCCGTTGGCCTGCGCGGAGAGGATCTCGGCGCGCTTGAGCCCGTAGGTGTAGCCGCCGCGGGCCGGGCGGGCGGCGAGCCGCATCGCGATCAGCGCGAGGACGATCGAGGCGGCGTCGGTGAGCATGTGCGCGGCGTCGGAGATCAGGGCCAGCGACTGCGCGGCGAAGCCGACCACGACCTCGCCGGCCATGAAGACGACGATCAGGGCGAGGGCGCTGACCAGCCAGCGGCGGTCGGCGTCGGCGGAGACGCCGTGCGAATGGCCGCCGTGCCCGTGGCCGTGCGCGTGTCCGCCGTGGCCGTGTCCGCGGCCGCCGTGGTCGTGGTCATGCGCATGATCATCGTGGGGGTGCTCGTGCCCGGCCATCGAAGTCCTCTCTGGACGCACGGGTGGGAAGGGGGCGCGGCGCGATCGCCCCGCACCGGAAGTGAACCGCAGAATCGACAAAGATCCAAAGGCTGTACTGGTGACCGTTGTCGTTCCCGTTGGACCCTCCCCCGAACGGCCTTCGCATTGCCCGTGGCATAGGCCTTGGTCAATCCGAGTGGGCATGTCACTCGGCCGAGTGAACGCGGCTTGCACCCCGCCGCGCGGGTCCGCGACGATCATGCCCCGTGAAGATCGCTACCACGGGGCCCGTCCGCTGGCTCGTCGAACTCGAAGCAACAGCAGAGGAATTGATGAATCGCCATCTCTCCTCGGCGCGCGAGTGGTTCCCGCACCAGTACGTCCCGTGGAGCCTCGGCCGGGACTTCGACGGCCCGCTCGGCGGGGAGCCCTGGCACCCCGAGCAGTCCGCGATCGGCCCCGCCGTGCGCTCGGCCCTCGTCGTCAACCTCCTCACCGAGGACAACCTGCCCGGCTACCACTGGATCATCGGCGACCGGACCACCAGGGACGGCGCCTGGGGCGCGTGGCTGCACCAGTGGACGGCCGAGGAGGACCGCCACGCCGCCGCCCTCCGCGCCTACCTGCACGCCACCCGCGCCGTCGACCCGGTCGCCCTGGAGCGCGCCCGGATGGCGCACCTGCGCACCGGCACCCTCCCGGAGCCCGAGGGCGCGCTCGGCCTGATCGCGTACGCCGCCGTCCAGGAGCTCGCCACCCGGGTGAGCCACCGCAACACCGGCCGGCTCAGCGGCGACCCGGTGTGCGACCGGCTGCTCGCCCGCATCGCCCAGGACGAGAACCTGCACATGGTCTTCTACCGCGAGCTCCTGCGCGCCGCCGCCGAACTCGACGCCGACCGGGTGCTCGTCACGCTCGACGAGACGATCCGCGGCTTCGCGATGCCCGGCCAGGGCATGCCGGGCTTCGGCCGGATGGCCGCCGAGATCGCCGTCGCCGGCGTGTACGACCCGCGGGTGCACCACGACGAGGTCCTCGTCCCGCTGCTGCGCGCGCTCAAGGTCCTCGACCGGGGCGGGCTCGGCCCCGCCGGCGAGCAGGCCCGCGAGCGCATCGCCGAGCACCTCGAAGGCCTCGACGCCCGGGCCGCCCGCTTCGTCGAGCGCCGCGCCCAGGCCCTGGCCGTCCGCGCCCGCCGGGCCGAGGGCGCCTGAACCCCACCGCTCCACGAGCCCCACCGCTCCACGAGCCCGACCGCCCAGCCCGGCCGACCAGACAGGACCCGCATGACCACCGCCATCACGACCGCAGGCACCAGCGCCGAGGACATCGCCTTCCACTACGACCTCGGCAACGACTTCTACGCCCTCTGGCTCGACGAGACCCTCGCCTACACCGCCGCCAAGTGGGACGGCATCCCGCGCGACGAGCCCGACGCCACCGCGCTGCCCCGCGCCCAGCGGGCCAAGCTCGACCACCACCTCGACCTGGTCGGCGCCGGGCCGGGTGACGGCCTGCGGATCCTCGACGTCGGCTGCGGCTGGGGCGCGATGCTGGCGCACGCGAGCCGCGGCGACCGGGTCGGCGAGGCCGTCGGCCTCACCATCTCGCCGGCCCAGCACGCGTTCCTCGCCGCCCGCGCCCTGCCCGGCGTCGAAGCCCGGCTGGAGAGCTGGGAGGACCACGCACCGGAGCGCCCGTACGACGCGATCGTCTCGATGGGCGCCTTCGAGCACTTCGCCACCGCCGGCATGACGCGCGCCGAGCGGCTCGGCGTGTACGCCCGCTACTTCGAGTCCTGCCACCGCTGGCTGCGCCCCGGCGGCCGGATGTCGCTGCAGTCGATCGGCTACGACGGCGTGGCGGACGGCACCGGACCGCTGGGCGAGTTCGTCGGCAGCGACATCTTCCCGAACTGCACGCTGCCCCGGCTGAGCGAGATCGCCGCCGCCTGCGACCCGTACTTCTCGGTCGTGGCCCTCGCCGCCTCCGCCGAGGACTACGCGCGCACGCTGGCCGCCTGGTCGGCCCGGCTGCTGAAGGCGCGCGAGGCGGCCGAGCGGCTGGTCGGGGCGGACGGGTACCGCCGCTACCGGCGCTACCTGCGCGGCAGCGAAGTGACGTTCCTGCGCGGCGCCGCCACGCTCTACCGGATCGGCCTCCGGCGGCGTGACGAGCCGCTGCGGCTCCCGGTCTGAGGCCGGGGTGGCTTCCGGACGGAGGGCCTGGGCGGCGGTCGCGGTGGTCTGCGCCGCGCTGTTCCTGCTCGGCCTCGACTTCACCGTGCTCAACGTCGCCATCCCCGGCCTGCGCGCCGACCTCGGCCCGACGCTCGCCGAGACGCAGTGGATCGTCGACGGCTACGCGCTCGCGCTCGGCGGCTGCGTCCTGGCCGCCGGGGCGCTCGGCGACCGGTACGGCAGGCGGCGGGCCTTCCTCGCCGGGCTCGCGCTCTGCGGGCTGGCCTCGGTGGCCGGCGCCACCGGTCACGGTGCGGCCCAACTCGTCGCCGCCCGGTGCGGGATGGGGCTCGGGGCGGCGCTGTTCATGCCCGCCACCCTCTCCACCGTCGTGCACGTCCTGCCCGAACCGGCCGCCCGGCGGCGGGCGATCGGCATCTGGGCGGCGGTGGCCGGGGTCGGCGCGGTGTTCGGCCCGGTCGCGGGCGGTCTGCTGGTCCAGCGGTACGGCTGGCAGGCGGCCTTCTGGCTGAACGTCCCGGTGATCGCCGTGATCGGCGCGGCGGCGCTCGCCGTCCTGCCCGAGTCCCGCGCACCCGAGGCGCGGCCGCTCGACCGGCCCGGCGCGCTGCTGTCCTGCGCCGGGCTGCTCGCGCTGGTGTGGGGCGTGATCGAGGCCCCGGGCCGGGGCTGGACCAGCGCCGGGGTGCTGACGGCGTTCGCCGTCGCGGTGCTGCTGATCGCCGCCTTCGTCCGGCGCCAACTCCGGTGCGTCGAAGCGATGGTGCCGGTCCGGCTGCTGCGCGGCGGGCCGGTCTGGCCGGCCACGCTGTCGCTCGCGCTGATGTCCTTCGCCATGTTCGGCGCGATGTTCCTGCTGACGCTCCACCTCCAGCAGGTCCGCGGTCTGTCCGCATGGCAGGCCGGGGTGCGGATGGTCCCGCTCTCCCTCGGACTCGCCACCGGTGCGCTCCTCGGGCCCGTGCTGGCACGGCGGTCGGGTGCCCGGGTGCCGTGCGCCGGCGGCCTGGCGCTGATCGCGGCCGGGTTCGTCCAGCTGGGCGGACTGACCGTCGGCTCCGGGGACGCCCCGGTGCTGCTGTTCGAGGGCCTCGCCGGCGTCGGCGCAGGGCTGCTCGCGCCGGTCGCGACCGAGCTGGTGATGAGCGCCGTCCCGGAGGGCGCGGCCGGGGTCGGCTCGGCCCTCAACGACGCCACCCGGCAGGTCGGTTCGACCCTCGGGGTGGCCGTGCTGGGCTCGGTCCTGGCCACCGCGCTCGAACGGGCCCGCCCGGCGGATCCGGCCGCCTTCGCCCTGGCGTTCACCGACGGCCTCGGCGCCGCGGCCGTGGTCGGCGGTGCGGTCGCCCTGCTCGCCGCCATCCTCGCCTGGCGTCGCCTGCCGGGTCTCGACCGGCCCGCCGTCCGCGACCTCGATTCTTCGACAACCACGTCCTGAAGGGAAGTCCACCCATGTCCTCGACCTACGAGACCCTCCGCTCCTGCCTCGTCGACGAGTTCGACGTCGTGCCCGCCCGCGTCACCCCCGACGCCACCCTGGCCTCGCTCGACCTCGACAGCCTCGCCCTGGTCGAGCTCTCGCTGCTCGTCGAGGAGCGGATCGGCGTCACCGTCGCCGACATCACCCCCGACCGCACCCTCGGCGAGCTCGCCGCCCACGCGGACGCCACTCTCGCCGCGGAGGGCGTCAGTTGAGCACCCGTGCGGTGGCCGTCACCGGGCTCGGGCTGGTCACCCCGGCCGGCAGCGGCGCGGCGGCGGTCTGGGAGCGCTTCCTGGACGCCGGTCCTACCGCCCGGCCGGATCCCGAACTCGCGGGCCTCGCCGTCGACTTCTCCTGCCGGCTGGACGGCTTCGACCCGCCGGCCCTGCTCGGCGGCCGGCTCGCCCGGCGGCTCGACCGCTTCTGCCAGATGGCCGTGGTCGCCGCCCGGCAGGCGGTGGCCGACGCCGGGCTCGACCCGGCGGAGTGGGACGGCACGCGGGTGGGCGCCGTCCTCGGCGTCAGCGCGAACAGCTCGCACACGTACGCCGTCGAGTACGCCCGCCTCGCCGAGGGCCGCGCCGACCGGATCTCGCCGCTGATGCTGCCGCGCAGCATCCCCAACATGGCCGCCGGGGAGGTCGCCCTCGACCTCGGCGTGCTCGGCCCGAGCCTGGTCACCAGCACCGCGTGCGCCTCGGGCACCACCGCGCTCGCGCTCGCCTGCGACCTCATCCGCTCCGGCACCTGCGACCTCGTCCTCGCCGGCGGCACCGACAGCGCCCGCACCGCGATGACGGCCGCCGCCTTCGACCGGCTCGGCGCGCTGTCGCGCCGCCGCCACGACCCGGCCGGCGCCTCCCGCCCGTTCGACGCCGACCGGGACGGCTTCGTGCTCGCCGAGGGTGCGGGCGTCCTCGTCCTCGAACGCCTCGGCCACGCCCGGGCCCGCGGGGTGCGCCCGCGCGCCCTCCTCGCCGGGCACGGCGCCTCCAGCGACGCCCACCACTTCACGGCCCCGCACCCCGGCGGCGACGGCCTCGCCCGCGCCGTGCGGGCCGCCCTCGCCGACGCCGGGCTGGCGCCGTACGAGATCGGGCACGTCAACGCGCACGGCACCGGTACCCCGCTCAACGACCCGGCCGAGGCGGCCGCGCTGCGGCAGGTGTTCCACCGGCCGCCGCCGGTGACCGCCAACAAGAGCGTCATCGGCCACACGATGGGCGCGGCCGGGGCGATCGAGGCGGCGGTCGCCGTCCTGTCCCTCCAGCACCGGCTCGTCCCGCCCACCGCCAACCTCGATCGGCTCGACGACGCCGTCGACCTCGACGTCGTCACCAAGGCGCCGCGCCCGCTCGCCGTCCCCACCGCCCTGTCCGTCTCCAGCGGCTTCGGCGGCCAGAACGCCGCCGTCGTGCTCACCGCCGCCTGAACCCGGAGCCCCGATGTTCCTCCCCCTCGCCCGGCTCTACGCCCGCCTGGTGTTCTGCCGCCCGCCCGCCGACTGGTCGGTCCCCGCGCCGGACGGGCGGTACGAGCCCACCGGGTCCACCGAACCCGCCGCCCCCGGCGACGACCGGCCGCTGACGCTGCTCGTGCTCGGCGACTCGCTCGCCCAGAGCGTCGGCGCCCGGCGTCCGGGGCAGACCCTCGGCGCCCGGCTCGCCCAAGGCCTCGCCGAGGGCACCGGCCGCCCGGTCCTCCTGCGCGTCCACGCCCGGGCCGGCGCCACCACGGCCGCCGTCGGCCGGCAGGTGCTGCGGGCGGCGCGGCTGCGGCCGGGGATCGCGGTGCTGATCGTCGGCGGGAACGACGTCCTGCTGCCCGCGCCGCTCGGCCGGGCCGCCCGCCGCTTCGCCCACCTGGCGCAGGCGCTGCGGGAGGCCGGCTGGGAACTGGTCGTCGTGCCGTGCCCCGACCCCGGTTACGCGCCGGGCTTCCGCCGCCCGGCCCGTTGGATCGGCCACGTCCGCTCCGGCCGCCTCGCCCGCCGCCACACCCGCACCGCCGTCCGCACCGGCGCCCACCTGGCCCCCACGTCGGGCCCCGAGTTCCGGGACCGGGCCGACACCCTCCTGAGCCCCGACGGCGTCCACCCGTCCCCGGCGGGCTACGCCGCCCACGCCACCCGGATGCTCCCCACCCTCCTGGAGGCGGCGGCGCAGATCCGGCTCCCCGTCCCCGCGGCCGGCTGACCGACGGGTCCCCGCGTCTCGCGTCCGGGGCGCGGGGAGGGCGACAAAGTGCTGGCGCAGCAGGCGAGTTGCCGCTACGCCAGCACGACGGCGTCCAACTGCGCCGCCGTCGCCGCCCGCACGAGCGCCCGCATCACCCGCAGGTCGTCCCCCTGCTCCGGGTGCCACTGCACGCCCAGCGTGAACCCCGGCCCCTCCACCGCCTCCACCGTGCCGTCCGGCGCGTGCGCCGAGACCCTTAGGCCGGCCCCGACCCGGTCCACCGCCTGGTGGTGGAAGGTCGGCACCTCCAGTTCGCTCTCCGGCAGCAGCCCGCCCAGCAGCGTCCCGGGCACCGGCCGCACCGGGTGCGTCCCGTACCTGCCCGGCGAGCCGTTGTGCACGTCCACGTCGACGACGTCCGGCAGGTGCTGGACGAGCGTCCCCCCGCACACGACGTTGAGCACCTGCATGCCCCGGCAGATCCCCAGCAGCGGCATGCCCGCCGCGAGCGCGCCGCGCAGCAGCGCAACCTCCCACACGTCCCGTTCCGGCGAGTCGACCTCGGTGCGCGGGTGGGCCGCCGCGCCGTAGTACGCCGGATCGAGGTCCGGCCCGCCGGCGATGACGAGGGCGTCGAGCCGCGCGAGGACGTCGGGCGCGCGTTCCGGGGCGTCCGGCGGGAGGAGGACGGCGATGCCGCCGGAGTCCTGGACGTAGGCGGTGTACCGCTCGGGCACGAGTGCCACCCGGCGGCCCCGCCAGTCGCTCCAACTCGCGTCCACCACGTAGGTGCTGACGCCGATGAAAGGCCTGCGATCCATGGCGCGCATTCTGCACCCGTCACGTCCCTTCCCACGTCAACCACGCATCCCGGCGCGCCACACCCGCCCGCCCTCTTCCGCCCCGCGAGCCGCAGGCCGTACGGTTCGCTGTGACCGCCTGATCTCGAAGAGTGATCGAGGAGAAGGGTTCCGTCGCCATGTCCGAGAACGCCGCCGCAGGCGGGCCGCCGCGGGCCCCGCTCACGCTGGACGAACTGCGCACCCTGGTGGACGCCGGCGAGGTGCACACCGTCGCCCTCGCCTTCACCGACATGCAGGGCCGTCTGCAGGGCAAGCGGTTCGCCGCCCGGTTCTTCCTCGACGAGGTCGTCGAGAACGGCGCCGAGGCCTGCGACTACCTGCTGGCCGTCGACGTCGACCTCAACACCGTCGACGGTTACGCCTTCTCCTCCTGGGCCACCGGCTACGGCGACTTCGCGATGCGCCCCGACCTCGCCACGCTGCGCCTGACCCCGTGGCAGCCCGGCACCGCCCAGGTCACCGCCGACCTGGCCCGGCACGGCGGCCACCCGGTGGACGCGGCGCCGCGCCAGCTGCTGCGCCGCCAGATCGCGCGCCTGGCCGAGCACGGGCTGGCCGCCGACATCGGCACGGAACTGGAGTTCCTGGTCTTCCGGGACACCTACGAGCAGGCCTGGCTGGGCGGTTACCGCGGCCTGACCCCGGCGAACCTGTACAACGTCGACTACTCGATGCTCGGCACCGCCCGGGTCGAGCCGCTGCTGTCGCGCATCCGCAACGAGATGGCGGGCGCGGGCCTGACCGTCGAGTCGGCGAAGGGCGAGTGCAACCTCGGCCAGCACGAGATCGCCTTCCGCTACGCCGACGCCCTCACCACGTGCGACCAGCACAGCGTCTACAAGACCGGCGCGAAGGAGATCGCCGCCCAGCTGGGCTGCGCGCTCACCTTCATGGCCAAGTACGACGAGCGCGAGGGCAACAGCTGCCACATCCACCTGTCGCTGCGGGACGCCGTCGGCGCGCCCGCGTTCGCGGACCGGGACGGCCGGATGACCGACACGATGCGGCACTTCCTGGCCGGACAGCTCGTCGCGCTGCGCGAGTTCGGCCTGCTGTACGCGCCGAACATCAACTCGTACAAGCGGTACCGCCCCGGCTCGTTCGCGCCGACGGCGGTGGCCTGGGGCCGGGACAACCGCACCTGCGCGTACCGGGTGGTCGGTCACGGCCCCGGCCTGCGGATGGAGAACCGGGTGCCCGGCGGGGACGTCAACCCGTACCTCGCGGTGGCCGGGATGATCGCGGCCGGCCTGCACGGCGTCCAGCAGAAGCTGGATCTGCCCGCGCCGTGCCTGGGCAACGCGTACGCCGTCGAGGAGTACGCCCGGGTTCCGGGCTCGCTGCGCGAGGCCGCCGACCTGTGGGCCGGCAGCGAGCTCGCCCGGACGGCCTTCGGGGACGACGTGGTGGAGCACTACCTGAACATGGCCCGGGTCGAGCAGTCCGCGTACGACGGCGCCGTGACCGACTGGGAGCGCTACCGCTCCTTCGAACGGATGTGAGGCCGATGACCGGGAAGGGTTCCGCGCACGAGGACGTGGTCTGCCGACGCCTGGTCGGCCGCACCGCCGTGATCACCGGCGCGGGCAGCGGCATCGGCCTGGCCGCGGCGCGCCGGCTGGCCGCCGAGGGCGCGAAGGTGGTGTGCGCGGACCTCGACGAGGCGAGCGGCAGGGCGGCGGCGAAGGAGGTCGGCGGCCTGTTCGTGCACACCGACGTCACCGACCCGTACATGGTCGAGGCGCTGTTCGACGAGGCCTACGAGACGTGCGGCAGCGTCGACGTGGCCTTCAACAACGCCGGCATCTCGCCCCCGGAGGACGACTCGATCCTGACCACCGGCCTGGAGGCGTGGCGGCGGGTCCAGGAGGTCAACCTGACCTCCGTCTACCTGTGCTGCAAGGCGGCGCTGCCGTACATGCGCCGGCACGGGCGGGGCTCGATCATCAACACGGCGAGCTTCGTGGCCCGGATGGGCGCGGCGACCTCGCAGATCTCCTACACCGCCTCGAAGGGCGGGGTGCTCGCGATGTCCCGCGAGCTGGGCGTGCAGTTCGCGCGGGAAGGGATCCGGGTGAACGCGCTGTCGCCGGGGCCGGTGGACACCCCGCTGCTGCGGGAGCTGTTCGCGAAGGACCCGGAGCGGGCCGCGCGCCGCCTGGTGCACATCCCGCTGGGCCGGTTCGCCCGCCCGGAGGAGATCGCGGCGGCGGTGGCGTTCCTGGCCAGTGACGACTCGTCGTTCATCACCGCGAGCGAGTTCCTGGTCGACGGCGGCATCGCCGGGGCGTACGTCACGCCGCTGTAGACCGCCCCGCCGGGCCGCCGCCCCGCCGCCCCGTCGGGAGCGGCCCGGGGGCCGTCCAGGGTGCTTCTCACCGTAATCTCATCCGGAAGCACGGGAATTCACGCTTGTGCTGATTTCGCGTTTATCCGCCTGCCTTTACATTCTTTGGTGTGAGTGAGCAGATTCCCGCCGGGTGGTACCCGGACCCCAAGGACACCAGCAGCGACCCGAGACCGCAGCGCTGGTGGGACGGCAAGGGCTGGACGGCCAGCACCCGGCCCGCACCCTCGGACGCGCCGACGCCGGAGCCCCCGGCCGCCGACGCTCCGGGGCCGGGGACGGCCGAGGAGCCCGCGGCGGCGGCCGGCGGGCCGACGGTCCTGGAGGGCGAGGTGCTGGAGAGCGGGACGGTCCGCTACCCGGAGCCGCCGCCCTTCGGCACCGCGTACGGTGCCGAGGTGCCGCCGCCGGCCAAGGCCCGGCGCAAGCCCTCCAAGCTGGTCGTGGCGACCGTCGTGGCGGCGCTGGTCGGCCTGGGCGTCGGCTCGGGGGTGACGTACCTCGCGATGGACGGCCACGGCGACCGCACGCAGCGCGTGGCGAAGCCGCAGGCCGCGCCCTGGGAGAACGGCCCGTGGAACGACTTCCCCGGCCTGGGCGGCGGCAGCGGCGGTCCCGGGGGCGGCGGCTCCGGCGGCAACGGTGGCGGCAACGGCAAGGGCGGCAGCGGCGGCAACGGTTCCGGTGGTTCCGGCGGCAACGGCAAGACCCGCCCCGGCTCCGGCGGCGCGATCGACCTGGTCAACCGGATCACCCTGCCCGTCCCGTCCGGCTGGGACGCGGGCAGCACCCGCGACGGCTTCGCGTCGATGAGCGTCGGCACCTACACCTGCGCGGGCGGCGGCACCGGCACCTGCACCCTCGGCGGCGTGAACACCGGCCACATCGACGGTGCCACGGACGTCCAGGCAGCGGCGAAGAGCGACATCACCCAGGCCGCCAAGGACGCCTACGGCGACATCACCGGCCACCAGGAGCTCAAGTCCGAGGCCGTCACCGTGAACGGCAAGAGCGGCTACCTCGTCCGCTGGAAGGTCGACGCGCCCACCGGCAACAACGGCTACGTGCAGACCGTGGTCTTCCCGTCCGCCGACGGCACCGGCCTGGTCTCGGTGCACTTCGGCTTCGACATCGCGGACAAGGCGCCGGACCCCGCGGTGATGGACACCATCGTCAAGGGCATCGGCGACTACAAGGGCAAGCTGCCCTCGATCCCGCTGCCCGGCGGCGGCACCGGTGGGGCGGGCGGCGCAGGCGACTCGGGCAGCACCGGCGGCTCCGGCGACCCGGGCACGGGCGGCACCACCACCACCGCCACCTGAGCGGCGGCGACTCCTCACGCACCAGCGGCGGGGCCACCCGCTCCAACGGGGGGGGCGCGGGGGGTAGCGGGAAGAG
>NZ_JBHVPD010000082.1:0-48394 GCF_042887525.1 Kitasatospora sp. NPDC057936 | reverse complement strand
CCCCCGCGCCGCCTGTGGCATCGGCCACAGCCCGGCAGCGCGCGAAGACCCCCGCACGCGGGGCGCGTACGTCGTCCGCCTGGTTCGTACGCCCAACCGGCGCACGCCTCCTGACGCCGCGGCCACCACCGCACCGATCGGCCGAAACCCGCTGACGCGCCCGCACCTCGGCGCGACCGCCCCCGGCCGAGCCGTCGACGCCGGGCGGTGCCCGTGGATAAGGTCGGGCCCCATGGCTGGCAGACCGCCGGGCGCACCGCCCCAGACGACTGCGACGAGGCCCGGCGCCGTCCCGGCGTCCGACCCCGTGACGGCCCGGTTGCGCAGGAGGCTCCGCCGGGCCCGCCGAAGGCTGCGCACGGCCGGGGTCGACTACTTCCGCGGCGGCGCCGCCGACTGGCCGGTGCTCTGCGCGCTCGCGCTGCTCGTCCCGCTGCTGATCCTGCTCAACATCTGGATGCCCGCCTGGGCCCCGCCCACCGCCCTCGTCCTGCCGATCCTGGCCGGCGCCCTGCTGCTGCGCCCCGGCAGCCTCGTGGTGCTGTACGCGCTCGCCGCCCTCGGCCTGTCCGCCGAGTCCGTGATCCACACCGGCGAGCGGGTCGCCAGCCTGAACCCGGAGGCGTACGTCTACGGCGTCACCCCCGGCGCGGCCCTCGTGGTCGGCGCCGCCGGGGTCGGCGGCCTGCTGCTGGCCCAGTTCCGGGCCCGGGTCGGGGTGCCCTGGTGGGGCGGTTCGACGATGCTGTTCGACCTGCGCGAGCGGCTGCGGGTGCAGAGCCGCGTCCCGCGGCTGCCGGACGGCTGGCACGCCGACATGGCGCTGCGCCCGGCCGGCGGGCAGTCCTTCTCCGGGGACTTCGTGGTCGCCGCCCGCACCGGCCCGGGCCAGCGCGTGCTGGAGGTGGTCCTCGCGGACGTCTCCGGCAAGGGCATGGACGCCGGCTCGCGGGCGCTGCTGCTGTCCGGCGCCTTCGGCGGACTGGTGGGCTCGCTGCCCGCGCACGACTTCCTGCCCGCCGCCAACGGCTACCTGCTGCGCCAGTCCTGGGACGAGGGCTTCGCGACCGCCGTCCACCTGGTGCTCGACCTGGACACCGGCGAGTACGAACTGCTCTCCGCCGGGCACCTGCCGGGCATGCAGCGCCTGGCGGGCGCCGGGCGCTGGGAGGTCAAGGAGGCCACCGAGGGCCCGCTGCTCGGCATCTACGACGGCGCCAAGTTCGAGGGCGTGCGCGGACGCCTGAACCGCGGCGACGTCCTGCTGCTGTGCACCGACGGCATGGTCGAGGCGCCCGGCCGGGACCTCACCGAGGGCATGGACCGGCTGATGGGCGAGGCCGACCGGCTGGTGCCCGGCAGCGGCCCGGGCGCCGGGGCCGGCGCCGCCGCCGCGCTGATCGAGACGGTCGCCCGGGACATCAACGACGACCGCGCGGTGCTGCTGCTCTGGCGCGACTGACGCCCCGACCGGCCGACGGGCCGTCCGCGGCGCCCGCCGCCGGATCGGGCGGGGCCCCGCGCCGGCACATGCCGCAGGCAGGAGCTGTCAAGCCTGGGTGCCGATCTTCGGCCAAATCGGGCGCCCCGTCAGCGGAGTGGACCTGAGCCTTCCGTTCCCCGCCGCCGCGCGTTTCCCGGCCGCTCAGCGCGGCCCCGCCGACGATTCGTCAGAACGACTCGGCTATCGTCTCGGACGGCGGAAACTCGTCTCGCATCCCAGGATATCGGCGTTGGGCCGACTGTCAGACCTTTACGCAATCGGCACGGTCGACCACACTGAGTCCGGGCGGGACTGGTCAGGATTCGGGGGATGGGGGGCGTCACGTGCGGCACGGAAGAGCTTGTGCGATCGCTGAGTGCTCCCCGCCCGGCCGGGGTGTGCCGGACGGTCCGCGATTCCGCCTCGGGACCGTCGGACAGGCCGGGGTCCGGCTTCGCAGGTGCCGCCGGCCGGTGGCGCCACGCTATGAAACGAGGAAGTGAGTCCGGGTGGCACTCTCCGTCTCCGCGCTGGTCCTGTTCGCGATCCTGTGCATCATCTTCATCCGCAACAAGCAGCTGAAGATCCCGCACGCGATCATCGCCGCCCTGTTCGGCTTCATGCTCCACGAGACCACCGTCGCCGGTTCGATCAACTCCCTGCTGGCGAACCTGGCCCACAGCATCTCCGGCATCACCGGCGGCTGACGGGAGGGCCGGCGGCACCCGCGCGAGGGTCACCGGCCGGCCCGTCTGGCCTCCCGCCAGCGAGCGAACAGTCCCCGGGGGCGCACTGCCGCCGGGGCGGGCGTGCGCACCGGTGCGGGCGCCCCGGCACTTGCCGGCACCACCGCCGGCCCGACCGGGCGCACCGCCGTCAGCAGGACGAACAGCCGTGCCCAGCACAGGCGTTCGCCGCGCGGCCAGTCCAGCGCGCGCAGCGCCGCCGAAGCCGCCTCCGACACCTCGCCGTCGACCCGGACCTCGGCGACGTCGTCGCCCGCCTTCCCGCCCAGGAAGAGCTTCACCCCGACCGGCCCCGCCCCGGTCAGCCCCGGCCGCAGCGCCGGCGCCAGCGCGGGCAGCACCCGGTGCTCCGTGAGCCAGGCCGCCAGCCGCTCGTTGCCGAAGCCGAACACCGCCGCCGGCCCCTGCAGCGCGTGCCAGCCGGGCAGTTCGGCGTGGTCCGCGCGGTCGGCGTACACGCCCCGGCCGTCCGCCAGCTCGACCAGCACCGAGGCGGTGGTGGTCGCCCACATCTTCACCGCGTTGGCGAGCTTCTCCTCCTCGGTCTTGCCGAGGCCCGCCGAACAGTCCCAGACCACGGGCGCGTCCGCCCGCCCCAGGTGCAGCACGAAGCCGAGGTCGACGTGACCGGCCCCGTCGCCGCCCGGGTGCTCGCGCACGGCCACCGCCGTCGTGCCCGGGCCGCGCACCACCTCGCCGTCGACGGTGAACACCTGCCCGAGCCCCGCCATCTCCCGCACGACGCAGCGCTGTATGACGGCAAGCCGCTCCTCGGGACGCACCGGAACTCCTCCACCTCGGGACCGCAGTCGTCTGCGTAGTGATCTGCGTGACGCGCGGTTCCGCGTGACGCTCCGGACACGCGATCGAACCGTGCTCGAACGCGCCGAGGCTATCGGCCCGACAGCCTGCCGGGAAACCGCCCGGACCGCCCGGACCTCCGGTCGCGGAAATGTCCGCCATGCCCCACTTTGGGAGCGGAACCTGAAGGCCGCCAGCCCGGAGAACCGCATGCCCCGCACCGTCCCGACGCCCCCGCCGCCGCTGCTGCCCCTCCCGCCGTCGATCCTGAGGGGCGCCGACGGCTCCGGCCTGGTCGCCGAGGTCGAGGCCTACCTCGCCTCCCTGCCCGCCTCCGCCCGCACACCCGTCCCGTACGTCTGCCCGTACGGCACCGCCCCGCTCGCGTGGCACGCCGGCCACCCCGAGCCCCGGGCGACCCTGGTCGGCCGGGTGCTGCGCCGCCCCGTCCGTCCGGTGCCGGTCAGCGCCGCCGACCACCTGCGGCTCGCCTCGCGCTACATCGGCGCGTTCGGCTGGCTCCAGGGCGCGCTGTGGGACGCGGGCGGCCGGGTCTGCCTCCTCGGCGCGCAGGCCGCCGTCCTCGCGCACGGCTACGGCACCCCGCGCACCGTCCGTACGGCGCGCGTCCAGCTGATGGAGGTCCTGCACGCGACCGGCCGCCCGGCGCACTCCCCGGACGAGTACAACGACCGCCCGACCACCCGGGAGGCCGACGTCCACCTGCTGCTCGACCGCGCCGCGGCCCGCGCCGCCCGCCTGGGGCTCTGACCTGCGGACGGACCCGGGAACGCCGACGGCCCCGGTGCGAGGACGCACCGGGGCCGGGCCGTGGAGCGGGCGACGAGAATCGAACTCGCGTGACTAGTTTGGAAGACTAGGGCTCTACCATTGAGCTACGCCCGCGTGATCCCCCGGCACGGAGCCGGAAGTTCGGGGAACAGCGTACCTGGTCCGGTCGCTCCCGTGCACACCGCATTTCTCCGCGCCCCCCGGACGCGCTCCCGAAACCCCTTCCGGCGGCCCGGAATAAGTCGGCGAACCGCCGGGGCCCGGCGTGTACGCTTCCTCTCGGCACCACGGGGTGTGGCGCAGTTTGGTAGCGCGTCCGCTTTGGGAGCGGAAGGCCGTCGGTTCGAATCCGGTCACCCCGACGTGCGGCAGGGTCTCGCCCACCGGGCGGGGCCCTGTTCTGTTCCCCGGGTACGGTGACGTCTGGCGTCCGCCTTTCGTGGTACCGGTAGGATGGGGCGCTGGCGGTAGTCCCTGCGGCGAACACCCAGGTCAACCGCACGAGGGCGAGGAGTCACGCTCACCGTCCACCCCCCACGGGAGATGCAGCTCCAACCGCCCATCGCCCGTCTCGCCAGACCCACCCGTACCGGCCCCGGCCGGCGCGATCCGGGGCTGGGGAGGCAACCTGACCGCAAGCCCATAGGAGACCAAACCGTGAAGAGCGCCGTCGAGACTCTGAACCCGACCCGGGTTCGACTCACCGTCGAGGTGCCCTTCGAGGAGCTCAAGCCCAGCCTCGACGCGGCGTACAAGAAGATCAACCAGCAGGTCACGGTTCCGGGCTTCCGTAAGGGCAAGATCCCGGCTCGCGTCATCGACCAGCGTTTCGGCCGTGGCGCCGTGCTGGAGGAGGCCGTGAACGACGCCCTGCCGCGCTTCTACACGCAGGCCGTCGACGAGGGCAAGATCGAGGTCCTCGGCCAGCCCGACATCACCAACATCGAGGGTGTCGAGACGATCGCCGATGGCGGTGACCTGAAGTTCACCGCCGAGGTGGACGTCCGCCCGGAGATCACCCTGCCGGAGTTCTCCTCCATCGAGGTGACCGTCGACCCGATCGTCGTCGCCGACGAGGACATCGAGAAGTCCCTGGAGCAGCTGCGCGAGCGCTTCTCCTCGGTCAAGGACGTCGAGCGCGCCGCCGCCGCCGGTGACATCGTGGTCGTCGACCTCGTCGCCACGGTCGACGGCGAGGTGCCGGAGGACGGCACCGCCAACGGCGTGAGCTACGAGATCGGCTCCGGCCGCCTGATCGACGGCATCGACGACGCCGTCACCGGCCTGGAGGCCGGTGGCACCGCGACCTTCGAGACCGAGCTCAAGGGCGGCACCCAGGCGGGCAAGACCTCCGAGGTCACCGTCACCGTCACCGCCGTCCAGGAGAAGGAGCTGCCCGAGCTGGACGACGAGTTCGCCCAGCTGGCCAGCGAGTTCGACTCCCTGGAGGACCTGCGCGCCGACTCCCGCAAGCGCCTGGAGCGCATGAAGGAGTACGACCAGGCCACCCAGGCCCAGGAGAAGGTCCTCGACGCCCTGCTCGCGCTGGTCGACATCGAGTACCCGGAGAAGCTCCTCAAGGACGAGATCGAGACCCGCAAGCACAACCTGGAGCACCACCAGCTGGAGCCGATGGGCCTGACCATCGACGCCTACCTGGAGACCCAGGGCAAGACCCGCGAGGAGTGGGAGGCGGAGATCGAGGAGCAGGCGAAGAAGGGCATCAAGACCCAGTTCGTCCTGGACCAGATCGTCGCCAACGAGGAGCTCGGGGTCAACCAGGAGGAGCTCACCGAGCACCTCATCCGCCGCGCCGCCGGCTCCGGCCTGACCCCGGACCAGTTCGCCCAGCAGGTCGTCCAGGGCGGCCAGGTTCCGCTGCTGGTCGGCGAGGTCGCCCGCGGCAAGGCGCTGGCCACCGTGGTCGAGGCCGCCAAGGTCGTCGACACCGAGGGCAACGAGGTCAACTTCGACGACGAGGACGAGTCGGGCGAGACCGTCGAGGCCACCGAGGCCGCCGCCGAGGAGACCACCGAGGCCTGATGGCCGCGGTAGCCCCCTGAGGCACGCAGCGGGCCCGGACGCCGTCATGGCGTCCGGGCCCGTCGCCGTTCCCGGCGCGGGCACCCCAACCGGAGCAGTCCCGTCCGGCGCGCGTGACCCTGCGCTCACAGCGAACAGTTCTGCGTGGGGGATTCTGCGGCCCGGCCTGCGCGTTAGGGTCCTTGGACAGCAACAATCACGACGTGATACCCGGAAGCTGTGCGACACCGTGACGGCCGCCCGGCGACCGTCCAAATCGACTGAGCAGGTGGCTAAGTGACGTTCCCGCAGATGCAGATGGGCCCGATGGCGCCGCACGCCGCCTCTGGTGACGTGCTCGGCGGCCTGGGCGACCAGGTCTACAACCGGCTGCTCAACGAGCGGATCATCTTCCTCGGCCAGCAGGTCGACGACGACATCGCCAACAAGATCACCGCGCAGCTGCTCCTGCTGGCCGCGGACCCGGAAAAGGACATCTTCCTCTACATCAACTCCCCGGGCGGCTCGATCTCGGCCGGCATGGCGATCTACGACACCATGCAGTACATCAAGAACGACGTCGTCACCATCGCGATGGGCATGGCGGCCTCGATGGGCCAGTTCCTGCTGACGGCCGGCGCCAAGGGCAAGCGCTTCTCGCTGCCGAACGCCAACATCCTGATGCACCAGCCGTCGGCCGGCCTCGGCGGCTCCGCCACCGACATCCGCATCCAGGCCGAGCAGCTGCTGCGCACCAAGAAGCGGATGTCCGAGCTGATCGCCTTCCACAGCGGCCAGTCCTTCGAGCAGATCACCCGGGACTCCGACCGCGACCGCTGGTTCACGCCGGAGGAGGCCCTGGAGTACGGCCTGATCGACGCGATCATGCACAGCGCCGCGGACGTTCCCGGCGGCGGCGGCACGGGCGCCTGAGCCTCGGCCCGGCCCACGAGACCACAGCCCCAACGCCCCGGAGGACAAGAACCCCCATGAACATCCCCAGCCTGTCGGCCGCCCAGGCCCGCGTCGAGGACATGCGCGCCGAGGGCCGCTACATCGTCCCGCGCTTCGTCGAGCGCACCACGCAGGGCATCCGCGAGTACGACCCGTACGCCAAGCTGTTCGAGGAGCGCATCATCTTCCTCGGCTCGCAGGTCGACGACGTCTCGGCGAACGACATCATGGCGCAGCTGCTGTGCCTGGAGTCGATGGACCCGGACCGCGAGATCCAGATGTACATCAACTCGCCCGGCGGCTCGTTCACGGCTCTGACGGCCATCTACGACACCATGCAGTACGTCAAGCCGGACATCACCACGGTCTGCATGGGCCAGGCGGCCTCCGCCGCGGCCGTGCTGCTCGCGGCCGGCACCCCCGGCAAGCGCATGGCGCTGCCGAACGCCCGGATCCTGATCCACCAGCCGTACACCGAGACCGGCCGCGGCCAGGTGTCCGACCTGGAGATCCAGGCCAAGGAGATCTTCCGGATGCGCGAGCAGCTGGAGCAGATGCTCTCCAAGCACTCCAACAAGTCGGTGGAGCAGGTGCGCGAGGACATCGAGCGCGACAAGATCCTCACCGCCGAGGAGGCCGCCGAGTACGGCCTGATCGACCAGATCATCTCCACCCGCAAGACCTCGCTGACCTCCTGAGGTCGGCAGGGCGCCGGGGCGGGCGCGCGCGCCCGCCCCGGACCCTTCGGCGGTCGCCGCGACGGCATCTGTTCGGTATCAATTCGCCCAGGGCGTAGGGCAGACCCGGCGAAGAGGACGGAATCAGGGGCCCGGCAGAGTACCGTCGGATAGCGAGACCGATCGCCGTCGGCGTTGACGGTCCACAGCACCAGGCCCCGGAACCCCCGCGGGGCCCCTGGCGAAGGGGAAGCACCTCGTGGCACGCATCGGAGACGGTGGCGACCTGCTCAAGTGCTCGTTCTGCGGCAAGTCGCAGAAGCAGGTGAAGAAGCTGATCGCCGGCCCAGGCGTGTACATCTGCGACGAGTGCATCGACCTGTGCAACGAGATCATCGAGGAGGAACTCGCCGAGACCTCCGAGGTGCGCTTCGAGGAACTCCCGAAGCCGCGCGAGATCTACGAGTTCCTGGACCAGTACGTGGTCGGCCAGGACCTCGCCAAGAAGGCGCTGTCGGTGGCCGTCTACAACCACTACAAGCGCGTCCAGGCGGGCGAGGCGGGCCGCAGCGGCGGCAACGGCCGCGACGACGCGATCGAGCTGGCCAAGTCCAACATCCTGCTGCTGGGCCCCACCGGCTCCGGCAAGACCCTGCTGGCGCAGACCCTGGCCCGGATGCTCAACGTGCCGTTCGCGATCGCGGACGCCACGGCGCTGACCGAGGCCGGGTACGTCGGCGAGGACGTCGAGAACATCCTGCTCAAGCTGATCCAGGCGGCCGACTACGACGTCAAGAAGGCCGAGACCGGGATCATCTACATCGACGAGATCGACAAGGTCGCGCGCAAGAGCGAGAACCCGTCGATCACCCGGGACGTCTCCGGCGAGGGCGTGCAGCAGGCGCTGCTGAAGATCCTGGAGGGCACCACCGCGTCGGTGCCGCCGCAGGGCGGGCGCAAGCACCCGCACCAGGAGTTCATCCAGATCGACACCACCAACGTGCTGTTCATCGTCGGCGGCGCGTTCGCCGGCCTGGAGCGGATCATCGAGGGCCGCGCGGGTGCCAAGGGCATCGGCTTCGGCGCGAACATCCGCTCCAAGCGGGAGTCGGACGCGAGCGACCACTTCCGTCAGGTGATGCCCGAGGACCTGGTGAAGTTCGGCATGATCCCGGAGTTCATCGGCCGTCTGCCGGTGATCACCAGCGTGCACAACCTGGACCGCGAGGCGCTCCTGCAGATCCTCACCGAGCCGAAGAACGCGCTGGTCAAGCAGTACCGCAAGCTCTTCGAACTGGACGGCGTGGAGCTGGAGTTCACGCGTGACGCGCTGGAGGCGATCGCCGACCAGGCGATCCTGCGCGGCACCGGCGCGCGTGGGCTGCGGGCCATCATGGAGGAGGTGCTGATGTCCGTGATGTACGAGGTCCCCTCGCGCCAGGACGTCGCCCGCGTGGTGGTCACCGGGGACGTGGTCTCCAAGCACGCGATCCCGACGCTCGTCCCGCGCGACATGATCAAGCGCGAGCGGCGCGAGAAGAGCGCCTGAGTCCTGAAGCCTTGAACGAGAGGGCCCCGCACCGTCGTGGTGCGGGGCCCTCTCGCGTGTTCCGTTCGCCCGGTGGGTGGCTCGTGGTTACTTCGGCACCTCGGCGACCGCGCGCAGGTCGCGGGTGTCGGCGGCGAGCTTGTCCACGTCCGGCTGGGTGCCGTCGTCGGCGCCCTTGAGCACCATCACGAGGCTGCTGCTGTCGGCCCAGGCGCACACGGCCATCTTGGTGTCGCCGTCCACGGACGTCCCGCACTCCATGGTGCCGCCCTTGGGGCCGGGGTCGACCGCGTGCCGGTCGCCGACCTGCCCGCCCGAGCCGGAGAAGCCCTGGAACATCTGGTCCAGCTCCTGCTTGGGCAGCAGGACCTTGCCGTACACGCCGACCGCGACCAGCTGCGGGTCGGAGTTCGCGTCCTGGTAGACCGCGGCGACGCCGGTGGGCTTCCAGTTGCCGTCACCGTTGCCGATCTTGGACGTGATCTCGTCCTGGATCTTCCGGGTCGTGGTCGGGTCGTCGTTGGCCTTGAGGTCCTTGAAGGCCGTCGGCATCACGATCTTCTGGGTGCCCGCGTTGCTCGTCACGTCGAAGACGAAGTACGCGAGCGCGCCGCCGCCGAGGAGCAGCACGCCGAAGACGCAGCCGAGGACGATCCACAGCGTCTTGTGCGACGTGCGGGGCGGGGGCGGCGGGTACATCCCGTACCCGGGGTAGCCGGCCTGGTCGGGCGCGGGGTAGCCGGGCGGCGGCGCCTGCGGCGGCACGGCGCCGTAGGGCTGGTCGGTGGGCGGCGGGGGAGCCCCGAAGGGCTGGCCGGCGGGCGGCGGCGGTGCCCCGTAGGGCTGGTTGGGGGGCGGCGGCGGTGCGCCGTACGGGCTCTGGTCGGTCACTTGGCCACCTTCATCGCGTCACGGATGGCGCGGGTCTTCTCCGCGGCCTGGGCCGGGGAGAGCGGGGTCGGGGCGGTGCCGGTGATGCTGACGTGGTTGAAGCTGACGTGGCCGTAGGTGGACTTGTCGGCCCACACGCAGACCACGGGTCCGGGCTTGCCGATGATGCTGGTGGCGCCGCAGGCGAGCTTCGCGGCGGAGCTCGTGCTGTCGTTCGCGGGGTAGTCCGTCATCGGCGTCGTCCAGGTGAGGCCGCCGCTGTCCTGCTTCGACTCCTGGATGATCTGGTCGGGGCTGTTCAGCTGCCCGTAGATGCCGATCACCGAGATCGTGTCGAGCGGGTCGGCGCCCTTGGTGTAGCTGGAGATCACGCCGATGAGGTTCGAGCCGTACTTCGTGGACTCGGGCTTGTTGGGGTCGGCCGGCTTCTCGTCGGACGACTTCTTGACGTAGCCGTCCGGCAGCGACTGCGGGGCGGAGAGCTTGTAGTTGCCGCCCGAGGAGTCCTTGCCGCCGAGGACCTTCCACGCGGCGAAGCCGCCGCCGCCGAGCACGAGCGCGCCGATCACGAGGCCGACCACCAGGCCGCCCTTGCCCTTCTTCGGCGGCGGCGGGTACCCCGGCTGGCCGTACGGGGCCTGCGGAGGCGCGCCGTAGGGCTGCTGGGGCGCGCCGTACTGCGGCTGGCCCTGCGGCGGATAGCCGTACTGGGGCTGCGGTGCGCCGTACGGCTGCTGCGGCGGCTGCGGCGCCCCGTACGGCGGCTGCGGCTGCTGCGGCGCGCCGTACGGGGGCTGTCCCCCGTAGGGCTGCGGCTGTCCCTGCGGATACTGCTGACCCTGGCCGTACATCTGTCTGTGCTCCCCCGCCGCACCCGCGGCCTGTCTGGTGTGGAATTGTCCCGTGTACGTCCGGAAATCCAGACGATTGTCCGGGCACGGTACCGCACGCCGCCGACGGGGGAGCCGGTCGGGAGCGCGGTGTCCGCGGACCGAAAGCGGTTCGTAACCCGAGCCCGCCGTTACGTAAACTGTGCGTCGTGACCGACACGACGAACCAGCGCCCCGTGAGCACCACCGGGGACGATGCGGCAACCCTCCCGACGACCTACACCCCCGCGGACGTAGAGGGCGAGCTGTACGAGCGCTGGGTAGAGCGTGGCTACTTCACCGCGGACGCCAAGAGCGACAAGCCCCCGTTCACCATCGTCATCCCGCCGCCGAACGTGACCGGCAGCCTGCACCTGGGCCACGCCTTCGAGCACACGCTGATCGACGCGCTGGTGCGCCGCAAGCGGATGCAGGGCTACGAGGCGCTCTGGCAGCCCGGTATGGACCACGCCGGCATCGCCACCCAGAACGTGGTCGAGCGCGAGCTCGCCAAGGAGGGCAAGTCCCGCCACGACCTGGGCCGCGAGGCCTTCGTCGAGCGCGTCTGGCAGTGGAAGGCGGAGTCCGGCGGCCAGATCTCCGGCCAGATGCGCCGCCTCGGCGACGGCGTGGACTGGTCGCGCGAGCGCTTCACCATGGACGAGGGCCTCTCCCAGGCCGTCCAGACCATCTTCAAGAAGCTCTTCGACGACGAGCTGATCTACCGCGCCGAGCGCATCATCAACTGGTGCCCGCGCTGCCTGACCGCCATCTCGGACATCGAGGTGGAGTACCAGGACGACGACGGCGAGCTGGTCTCGATCCGCTACGGCGAGGGCGAGAACTCCATCGTCGTCGCCACCACGCGCGCCGAGACGATGCTGGGCGACACCGCGGTCGCCGTCCACCCCGAGGACGAGCGCTACAAGCACCTGGTCGGCACCGAGATCGAGCTGCCGCTCACCGGCCGCCGCATCCCGATCGTCGCCGACGCCCACGTCGACCCGGAGTTCGGCACCGGCGCCGTCAAGGTGACGCCCGCGCACGACCCGAACGACTTCGAGATCGGCCAGCGCCACGGCCTGCCGAACATCGCCGTGATGGACGAGCACGCCGTCATCACCGTGCACGGCCCCTTCCTCGGCCTGGACCGCCTGGAGGCCCGCTCGGCGATCGTCGCCGCGCTGCGCGCCGAGGGCCGGATCGTCGCCGAGAAGCGCCCGTACGTCCACTCGGTCGGCCACTGCTCGCGCTGCAAGACCACCATCGAGCCGCGGCTGTCCATGCAGTGGTGGGTCAAGGTCGGCCCGCTGGCGAAGGCCGCCGGCGACGCGGTCCGCGACGGCAAGGTCAAGATCCACCCGCAGGAGATGGAGAAGCGCTACTTCGACTGGGTCGACAACCTGCACGACTGGTGCATCTCGCGCCAGCTGTGGTGGGGTCACCGCATCCCGGTCTGGTACGGCCCGAACGGCGAGGTCGTCTGCGTCGGACCGGACGAGCAGCCGCCCGCCGGCGAGGGCTGGCACCAGGACACCGACGTCCTGGACACCTGGTTCTCCTCCGGCCTGTGGCCGTTCTCCACGCTCGGCTGGCCCGAGCAGACCGAGAGCCTCGCGAAGTTCTACCCGAACTCCGTCCTGGTGACCGGCTACGACATCCTCTTCTTCTGGGTCGCCCGGATGATGATGTTCGGCCTCTACGCGATGGACGGCACCCCGCCGTTCCACACCATCGCGCTGCACGGCATGGTCCGTGACCAGAACGGCAAGAAGATGTCGAAGTCCTTCGGCAACGTGGTCAACCCGCTGGACTGGATGGACAAGTACGGCTCCGACGCGCTGCGCTTCACGCTCGCGCGCGGTGCCAACCCCGGCGTCGACGTGCCGATCGGCGAGGACTGGGTCCAGGCGTCCCGCAACTTCGCCAACAAGATCTGGAACGCCACCCGCTTCGCGCTGATGAACGGCGCCACCGTCGAGGGCCCGCTGCCCGCGCCGGAGGAGCTGACCGCGAGCGACCGCTGGATCCTGTCGCGCCTCAACAGCACCGTCGCCGAGGTGGACGGCCTGTACGACGACTACCAGTTCTCCAAGCTCTCCGAGGGCCTGTACCACTTCGCCTGGGACGAGGTCTTCGACTGGTACGTCGAGCTCTCCAAGACCACCCTGGCCAAGGGCGGCCCGCAGGCCGACGCCGCGCGCCGGGTGCTCGGCGAGGTCCTGGACGTCACGCTGCGCCTGCTGCACCCGATCGTGCCCTTCGTCACCGAGACGCTGTGGACCACGCTCACCGGCGCCGAGTCGGTCGTCATTGCCGACTGGCCGAAGGACAGCGGCTTCCGTGACGCCGCGGCCGAGGCGGAGATCGCCACGTTGCAGCAGGTCGTCACCGAGGTCCGCCGGTTCCGCACCGACCAGGGCCTCAAGCCGGGCCAGCGCGTCCCGGCCACCCTGGAGCTGGACGGCACCGCGCTGGCCGCCCACGAGGACGCGATCCGCTCGCTGCTGCGGCTGACCGCCCCCGAGGAGGGCTTCGCGGCCACCGCCTCGCTGCCGGTCGCCGGCGCCACCGTGGCGCTGGACCTCTCCGGCACCATCGACGTCGCGGCGGAGCGCAAGCGCCTCGCCAAGGACCTCGCGGCGGCCGAGAAGGAGAAGGCCCAGACCACCGGCAAGCTCGGCAACGAGGCGTTCCTCGCCAAGGCGCCGGACGACGTGGTCGCCAAGATCCGGACCCGCCTGGAGGCCGCCGAGGCCGACATCGCCCGGATCACCGCCCAGCTCGCGGCGCTGCCGCAGGGCTGAGCCGCCCCACCGGTCCACGAGGGGCCGTATTCCGCGCCGAGCGGAGTACGGCCCCTCCGCCGTTTACGCCGAATAGCCCAGCACCATTGCTCCCTTCCGGCGAATATTCATCCTGGACCGGGTAAGGTCCTATTCCGCTCGAATTCATTCCGGTCTTGCCAGCGCGGGTTCTCGGAAGTTTGCAGGTCGGATGTGTACGGTGTGCTCTGAGTTTGCGCGGTGCGCACCAGCGGGTTTCTGCCGGGCGTTTCGCTGAGCCAACGGACGGGAGGGCATGGCGTGGTGGTGACCGAAGAGTTGGTCGACGAACTTCCTGCCGAGGCGGTCGAGGAGGCCAAGGCCAGGGCGGCGACGCTGCTGCTCGCGTTCCGGCACGGCAACCAGCTCGCCTTCGACCACGAGCTCGACGTGCTGCTCGCCGAGCACGCCGAGCGCGAGGTGACGACCCTGCTGGCCTGGATCGCCGCGGAGGCGGTCCGCAAGGCCTACGCCCCCGCGGTCGGCGACAAGGTGCTGCGCGCGATGGCCAGGCGCGCCCCGGTCGACGCCGGCGCGGTCTGCGTGGACGAGGAGACCGCCGACGCCGCCCGGCTGATCGAGGCCGTGGCCGTCGGGGACGTGGCGGAGGTCCGCGGCCTGGTCGCCGCGAACGCCGACACCACCTTCCTGCTCGGCGGCCTGCTGCAGGGTGTCGCGATGATGCTGCCGTTCCTGCCCGACGGCGAACTCGGCGAGATCACCGCCGAGTTGCGCCGTCGCCACGGCGGCGGTGCGGCGCACGTGCCGGAGGCCCGGGCCGGGGTCTGAGCCGGGGTCCGAACCGGAGTCCGAACCCGGCCCGGGTCTCCGGGCCGGGCTCACGGCATGGCGTGCAGGTGCGCGCCGATGGTGCCGGCGACCGGACTGCCCGCCGAGGCGTCCCAGTTGGTCGACCAGGTCATCGCCCCGCCGATCCCCGGCCAGGTGGTGCCGGGCCGGTAGCTGCCGCAGTCGGTGCCGGCGGCGAGGCAGTCCAGCGCGGCGTTCACGACGCCCGCGCTCACGTACCCGCCGCCCGCGGCGCTGGTCGAGGCCGGCACCCCGAGTCCGACCTGGTCGGGCCGAAGCCCGCCCTGGAGCTGGATGCAGGCGAGCGCGGTCAGGAAGTTCTCGGTCCCCTGCGCGTACACGTTGCCGTCGCAGCCGTTCATCGCGCCGGAGTTGTAGTACTGCATGTTGGCGATGGTGAGGACGTCCTTCACGTTCAGCGCCAGCTTGAAGTACTCCATGCCGGTCGACTGCATGTCGATGGTCTGCGGCGCCATGGTCAGGACGAACCCGCTGCCGGCCTTGGCCGCGACCGTGTGCAGCGCCTGGCCCAGGTACGTCGCGTTGACGCCGTTCTCCAGGTCGATGTCGATCCCGTCGAAGCCGTAGGTCCGCATCAGCGACCAGGCGGAGTCCGCGAAGTTCGCCGCCGACGCCGGGTCGGCCACCGACACGGTGCCGTTCTGTCCGCCGACCGAGAGCACGACCCGCTTGCCGGCCGCGCGCTTGGCCGCGATGTCGGCCTTGAACTGTGCGTCGGTGTAGCCGCCGAGGCGCGAGGACAGGGCCGGGTCGAGGGTGAAGCTCAGCGCGCCCGGCGTGGCGGTGGCATCGGCGAAGGCGACCGCGATGATGTCGTACGCGGCCGGGACGTCGCCGATGCGCTGGACGGCGGCGCCGTTGTCGAAGTTCTGCCAGTAGCCGGTGAGCACGTGCTTGGGCAGACCCGGCGGCTTCGTCGGGGTGCCGGTCGGGCTGCCCGTCGCGGTTGCCGTGGCGGTCGGGCTGCCCGTGGCGGTCGGGCTCGGGGACGAGGGGGACGTCGGGCTCTGCGACGGTTGCGGGCCGCCGGGGCCCACCAGCGAGACGTCGTCGGCCAGGAACGCCGCCTGCCCGTACCAGCCGTGCAGGTAGACGGTGACGCTCGTGGTGGCCGGGCCGGTGGTGAAACCGGTGCTGAGCTGCGCCCAGCCCGCCGACGTCGTCCAGGTGCTGGGGTCGGTGCCACCGGTGCCGCGGGCGCCGAGGTAGACGTACGAGCCCTGCACCCAGGAGCTCAGCGTGTACGCCGACGAGGGCTTCACGGCGACGGTCTGCGTGCACTCGCCGGTGTCGCCCGCGCCCGGGGTGGACCGCAGCGCGTACGAGCCGGAGTGGACGGTCGCGCTCTGGACGGTGCCGCCGGTGCAGGACCAGCCGGTGAGGGCGCCGGCTTCGAAGCCGCCGTTGGTGATCAGGTCGACGTCCGCGGCGCGGGCGCCGGTGCCGGTGACGAGGACGAGTCCGCTCAGGCCCAGCGCGATCGCGCCGGCCCCGCCGAGCAGGGTGCGGACGGCGCGCGGGCGCCGCCGGTGTCGGGCAGGTGGCATGACTCCATCTCCTGTGGGGGAGGCCCGGCGGCGTGCTGTGGGGGCGGCGCCGTCCGGGGTGTCGATGGTGCGCGTGCGGGAGCTACCGACAACTCAAGTCCCGCTCGGGAAACGGGACTTGCCTCACAAGGTGGAGTAGACCAATCCGGCTGTCAAGCCCGACTGGCGATCAGGACTACGCCGCCCGCAGGCCGGCGCCGGCCTCGGACCGGGCGGACTCGGCGATCCGGGCGGTGAGTTCGGCGATGCGCGCCGAGGCGAGGCCGTCGCCGTACGGGCTCGGGGTGGCCGCGAGCCGGGCCAGCCGCTCGGGGGTGTCGGACAGCCAGGCGTGTGCCAGCTCGCCCAGCTCCTCGCCGGGCCGCACCAGCGCGGCGAAGCCGGCGTCCACGGCCTCCGGGCGCTCGGTGGAGCGGCGCACCACCAGCAGCGGGCGGCCGAGCACGGTGCACTCCTCCTGCACGCCGCCGGAGTCGGAGACCAGCAGCGCGGCGTGGCTCGCGAGGCCGAGGAAGTCGGCGTACCCGACCGGTCCGGTGACGGCGATCCGCTCCAGCAGTCCGTCCAGCCCGAAGCGTTCGACGGCGGCCCGGGTGCGCGGGTGCATCGGGAACAGCACCGGCGTGCCGGCCCGCGCGATGCGGTCCAGCTCGGCGAGGACGGCGCCGAGCGCCTCGGCGGTGTCGGTGTTCTCCGGGCGGTGCGCGGTCGCGAGGACGTAGCCGTCGGGGCGCAGCCCGTGCGCGGCGAGCAGGGCGGCGCGCGCCTCCTGGTCCGGCAGTTGGCGGCGGACGACCTCGACGACGGTGTTGCCGGTGAGCGCGATCCGCCGCTCGTCGAGCGACTCGGCGCGCAGGTTGGCGACGTTGTCGGGGGTGGCGGCGCACAGCAGGTCGGCGACGTGGTCGACCATGACGCGGTTGTGCTCCTCGGGCATCGCCCGGTCGAAGCTGCGCAGCCCGGCCTCGACGTGGACCAGCGGGATCTCCCGGGCGTTGGCGGCCAGCGCGCCGGCGAGGGTGGCGTTGGTGTCGCCCTGGACGACGACGGCCACCGGGCGGTCCTCGGCGAAGGCGGCGTCGAGCTGGCCGAGGGACTGGGCGATCTGCCCGGCCCGCGGCCGGCCGCCGACGCCGGTGAGCAGCTCCGGCCGGGGCAGGTCCAGATCGCGCAGGAAGCGGCCGGACATGGCCTCGTCCCAGTGCTGGCCGGTGTGCACCAGACGGGTGGCGTCGCCGAGTTCGTGGATCAGCGGGGCGAGCTTGACGAGCTCGGGGCGGGTGCCGAGGACGACGGCGACGCTGGACGGGGGCAGGCAGGTGCTCATGGGAGGAGGCTCCGTGGGTATCTGTCGGGGCTCAGGATTCGAGGGCGGTGGGGGCGCCGACGGCGACCTTCTCGGCGTTGCGCCGGGTCTTGGCCCAGCCGTTGCGGCCGAGCAGCATCCGCACGGCCGCCCGGGTGGCGACGACGAACAGGTGGTAGGCGTAGATCCACACCAGGACGCCCCAGAGCAGCCCGGTCAGGCGGCGGCGGTCGGGGTGGACGAGGGTGCGGTAGGCGAAGCCCCAGAACACCATCGGCAGCGTGGCGACGACGAAGGCGACGGCCATGTACGGCCCGAACCGCAGCTGGAAGTCGGCGGTCTCGGCGGGGAAGAGCACCAGCCCGGCCGCGGTGATCACGATCGACAGCGGGGTGAGCAGCACGAGCAGCACGCAGACCACCGGCTGCAGGAAGGTGTACAGCACCTCGGCCTTGCCCGGCCACGTGTAGTGCGGGGAGCGCAGCACCCGGCCGGTGTAGCGCAGGCACTGCATGTTGCCCTGGGCCCAGCGGGTGCGCTGGGTGAGGAAGCGGCGCGGCGAGACCAGGGCCTCCTGGGAGACCTGGGCCTCGGTGACGTGGGTCAGGCGCCAGCCGGCCAGGCGCAGGTCGAGGCCGGACTCGTAGTCCTCCAGCAGGGCGCGCTCGGGCCAGGGCCGCCCGGCCCGGCCCTCCTCGGCGGTGAGCGAGTCGAGGGCGGTGAGGCGCACGAACTGGCCGTTGCCGCCGAGGCCGACGCTGCCGGTGCGCCGGCGCAGCAGCTGCATGCCGGCGTTGTTGGCCTGGAACTCGACGTCCTGCATCCGCACGAGCGCGCGGGCGAACGCGTTGGCGGTGCGGCCGCGGCCGGGCAGCGGGAGCTCGTCGTCGGCGTTGCGCATGCGCACGCCGATCTGGACGGCGCCGGTGTCGGGGCGGCCGAGCGCCTTGTCGCTGCACACCTGCGCGAGGGTGCCGGCGCCGAGCTGTCCGTCGGCGTCGACGACGCCGATGACGACGCGGGAGCGGTCGGTGTCCTCGGGCAGCCGGGCGGAGATCTCGCGGTAGGCGGCGTTGAGGGCGGCGCCCTTGCCGATCCGCGCGTGCGGGCGGCGGCGCTGGACGAGGTGGACGCGGTCGTCGTGGGCCGCGGCGGCGAGGACGAGTTCGCGGGTGGCGTCCTCGCTGTCGTCGTCGATGACCCACAGGTGGGCCTCGGGCGCGGAGGCGCGCAGGCCGGCCAGGGTCTGGGAGACCACGGCCTCCTCGTCGCGGCAGGGGATGACCAGGTGCCACTGGAAGGCGGCGGGGTCGCCGGGTTCGGCGGCGAGGTTGCGCTTGAAGGCGTGGCGGGAGCCGGCCCAGTAGACCAGGAAGCGGCCGAACACCAGGACCATGTAGGCGACGAGCAGCAGTGAGATCAGCCCGGCGAGCCGGACGATCGTGTCCTGCCGGAGGACGATCCAGTCGTGCAGGACGTCGGGCATGGCGTGGCACTCCCAGTGATCAAAGGCTATTGGCTCCTCAGGGATGCGAATCGATGCTTCATTGCGGTTCAAACTCGCTAAATCGATAGTAAAGGGAGTGAACTGGGAATCGAGGGTCAAGACCGGGCAAAGTGGTCGTTCTCACCCCGGACCTCACCCTGTGAGGACGGGCCGCCGACCCTCCGTAGACTGTGGTCGTGAGCGACAAGGCCGACCCGAACCCGTACACCCTCCGCCCCGCCGACGGCGGCACCGGCGACGCCCTGCGCGACGTCGAGGTCGAGCTGTCCAAGCGCTGGCCGGAGAACAAGCTGGAGCCCTCGCTCGACCGGATCGAGGCGCTGATGGACATCCTGGGCCAGCCCCAGCGGTCCTTCCCCTCCATCCACATCACCGGCACCAACGGCAAGACCTCCACCGCCCGGATGATCGAGCAGCTGCTCAACGCCTTCGAGCTGCGCACGGGCCGCTACACCAGCCCGCACGTGGAGAGCGTCACCGAGCGCATCAGCCTGGACGGCGCCCCGATCGCCCCCGAGCGCTTCGTCGAGGTCTACCGCGACATCGCGCCCTACGTGGAGATGGTCGACGCGCAGCAGCCGGTGCCGATGTCCTTCTTCGAGGTGCTGACCGGCATGGCGTACGCCGCCTTCGCCGACGCCCCGGTGGACGTCGCCGTGGTCGAGGTCGGCATGGGCGGCTCCTGGGACGCCACCAACGTCATCGACGCCGCCGTCGCGGTGATCACCCCGATCGGGCTGGACCACACCGACAAGCTCGGCGACACCACCGGCGAGATCGCGGTCGAGAAGTCGGGGATCGTCAAGTCCGGCGCCGTCGCCGTGGTCGCCCAGCAGCCGCTGGACGCCGCCCAGGTCATCCTGCGCCGGGCCGTCGAGGTGGACGCCACGGTCGCCCGCGAGGGCATGGAGTTCGGCGTGATCCGCCGTGAACTCGCCGTCGGCGGCCAGCTGGTGACGCTGCGCGGACTCGGCGGCGAGGAGTACGAGGACGTCTTCATCCCGCTGCACGGCGAGTACCAGGCGCACAACGCGGCGCTGGCGCTGGCCGCGGTCGAGGCCTTCTTCGGCGTCGGCGGCGCCCGCGGCGGGCAGCTCGACGTGGACAAGATCCGCCAGGCCTTCTCCGGCGTCTCCTCACCGGGCCGCCTGGAGATCGTCCGCCGCAGCCCCACGATCATCCTGGACGCCGCGCACAACCCGCACGGCGCCCGCGCCACCGTCGCCGCGATCACCGAGTCCTTCGGCTTCAACCGCCTGGTCGGCGTGATCGGCACCTCGGGCGACAAGGACGTGGCCGGCGTGCTGGAGGCCTTCGAGCCGATCCTCGCCGAGGTCGTCATCACCCAGAACTCCACCCACCGCGCGATGGACGTCGACGCGCTCGCGGCGCTCGCCGTCGAGGTCTTCGGCGAGGACCGCGTCCAGGTCGAGCCCCGCCTCGACGACGCGATCGCCGCCGCCGTCACCCTCGCCGAGGAGGAGGGCGACCTCGGCGGCGCCGGGGTCCTGGTCACCGGTTCGGTCATCACGGTGGGCGAGGCCCGCCTGCTGCTCGGGAGGAAGTGAAGATGAGGACGCTCTGCTCCTCGACGCTGATCGGCGAGGCACTGCTGATCATGTTCGCGGCGCTGGTCGCGATGCGGCTCTCCAGCGTCTCGACGGCCTCGGTCTGGATCGTCAGCGGCATCGCGATGGCGCTGTGCATCGCGCTGTGCGGCATGATCAACCGGCCCGGCGCCGTGCAGATCGGCTGGGCGCTGCAGATCGGCCTGATCGCCAGCGGCTTCATCCTGCCGACGATGTTCGGCCTCGGCGTGGTCTTCGCCGCCCTGTGGTGGTGCTCGGTGCACTACGGCCGCAAGGTGGACGAGTTCAAGGCCGCCCGCGCCGCCGCCGTCGCGGCCGCCGCGGAGGCCTAGACCAGCGGAACCGGCGGGTCGCTCACGCAAGGTAACCTCTGCCGTACCCGCATACCGTATGCCGAACCGATTCCCCAGGAGACGCACCGTGTCCCAGCGCACTCTCGTCCTGCTCAAGCCCGACGCCGTCCGCCGCGGCCTGGCGGGCGAGATCATCAGCCGCATCGAGCGCAAGGCCGGCTGGCAGCTCGCCGCCGTCGAGCTGCGCACCTTCGACCGGGCGACGCTGGAGCAGCACTACGCGGAGCACGTCGGCCGCCCGTTCTACGAGCCGCTGCTGGAGTTCATGACCTCCGGCCCGTCGATCGCCCTGATCGTCGAGGGCGAGGACGTCGTCCCGGGCATCCGCATGCTGGCCGGCGCCACCAACCCGCTGGAGGCCGGTGCCGGCACCATCCGCGGCGACTACGCGACGATCACCCGCGAGAACCTGATCCACGCCTCCGACTCGCCCGAGTCCGCGGAGCGCGAGATCAAGATCTTCTTCCCGGCGCACGCCTGAGCCGGCCCGGGCGACACACCCGGAGGACTTAGGGACTGCCCCGGTCGGGACCATTGGCCCGGCCGGGGCATTCTTATCGGGAAATAGGGAACTGGGGGTGCCGACACGGCGTCCCAATCCTCGGAGAAGCGATCACGCTCCGGACAATGGACGGTATGCCCCACGTCGACGTCCGTACCGCGAGGCGTGACTACGATGGACGCGACTCAAGGGCCCGGTAAGGCAGCTCAGCTGGTCTCCGCCCAAGCGTGGGCGCACGCAGTCGTCCACCCCTCATGAACTCCGAGCCCGGGAAGGCACCTACACCCCATGGCGAGCAACCTGTCGTTCATCGGCCGCGACTTGGCGATCGACCTCGGAACTGCCAACACGCTGGTGTACGTCAGGGGCAAGGGGATCGTGCTCAACGAGCCGTCCGTCGTCGCGGTGAACACCAACACCGGCGGCATCCTCGCGGTCGGCGCCGAGGCCAAGAAGATGATCGGCCGCACCCCGGGCAACATCGTCGCCATCCGCCCGCTCAAGGACGGCGTGATCGCCGACTTCGAGATCACCGAGCGGATGCTGCGCTACTTCATCCTCAAGATCCACCGCCGCCGCTACCTCGCCCGCCCCCGCGTCGTCGTCTGCGTGCCCTCCGGCATCACCGGCGTCGAGCGCCGTGCCGTCATCGAGGCCTCCTCCCAGGCCGGCGCGCGCCAGGTGCACATCATCGAGGAGCCCATGGCCGCCGCCATCGGCGCCGGACTGCCCGTCCACGAGGCCACCGGCAACATGGTCGTCGACATCGGCGGCGGCACCACCGAGGTCGCCGTCATCTCCCTCGGCGGCATCGTCACCGCCCAGTCCATCCGGGTCGCCGGCGACGAACTCGACAACGCGATCGTCCAGCACATCAAGAAGGAGTACTCGCTGCTCCTCGGCGAGCGCAGTGCCGAACAGATCAAGATGAGCATCGGCAGCGCCTACGGCCTGGAGGGCGAGAAGGACGAGCACGCCGAGATCCGCGGCCGCGACCTCGTCAGCGGCCTGCCCAAGACCGTCGTCATCTCCGCCGCCGAGGTCCGCGAGGCCATCGACGAGCCGGTCAACTCGATCATCGACGCGGTCAAGACCACCCTCGACCAGTGCCCGCCCGAGCTCGCCGGCGACGTCATGGACCGCGGCATCGTGCTCACCGGCGGCGGCGCCCTGCTGCGCGGCCTCGACGAGCGGCTGCGGCGCGAGACCGGCATGCCGATCCACATCGCCGAGAACCCGCTCGACTCGGTCGCGCTCGGCTCCGGCAAGTGCGTCGAGGAGTTCGAGGCGCTCCAGCAGGTACTCGACGCCCAGCCGCGCCGTTAGCACCGACGACACACCCGACACTCAACTGAACGGGCCGCCGCCGCCAGGGCCCCACAGCCCCGGCGGCCGGCCAGGTACGAAGGGGCAGTACCAGCACCGTGAGGGACACACGAGAGAGCCGGCTGCTGCTCATCCTGCTGGTGGCCGTCGCCTTCGCGCTCATCACCGTGGACATCAAGGGCGGTGAGAGCTCCCCGCTCGGCGGTGCCAGGCGCGCCGCCGCCGGAGTCCTCGGCCCGGTCGAGCGCGGCGCATCCACCCTCGTCGACCCGGTCGCCAACACCGTCCGGGCCTTCCGCGACGCCGCCACCAACAGCGGCCGCACCGACCAGCTCGCCCGCGAGAACACCGAACTGCGGCAGAAGCTCGCCTCCTCCGACATGGCCGCCGGCCGCACCAAGCAGCTCGACGACCTGCTGCGCACCGCCGGCGCCGGCGGATACACCGTCAAGGCCGCCCAGGTCATCGCGATCGGCCCGGCCCAGGGCTTCTCCTGGACCATCACCATCGACGCCGGCAGCGACGACGGCCTCACCCGCGACATGACCGTCATCAACGGCCAGGGCCTGGTCGGCCGGATCACCACCGTCGCCCCCACCACCGCGACCGTCCTGCTCGCCTCCGACCCCGGCTTCACCGCCGGCGCCCGGCTGGAGGGCAGCGGGGAGATCGGCTTCGCCTCCGGCGGCGGCGACAGCCCGATGAAGGTCTCCCTGCTCAACGGGAAGGCGCAGGTCAAGGCCGGCGACCGGCTGGTCACCTTCGGCTCGCAGAGCGGCCGCCCGTTCGTGCCCGGCGTCCCGGTCGGCAAGGTCGTCGAGGTCCAGGCCAACGCCGGCCAGCTGACCAAGACCGTCCTGGTCGAGCCGTTCGTCCAGTTCACCCGGCTGGATCTGGTCGGCGTCGTCGTCGTGCCGCCGCGCACCGACCCGCGCGACGGCGTGCTGCCGCCCGCGCCGGCAGCCGGCCAGAGCCAGGCCCCGGCCGCCCCCGCCGCACCGGCGGCGCCCGCCACCACGGCTCCCGCCGCACCGCCCGCCAAGCCCACTGGGGGGAACTGAGCCATGCGCCTCGCCCGCATCCCCGTCTCCGCCGTCCTAATCCTGTTCGGCCTGATCCTCCAGGTCAGCGTCTTCGGACGGCTCCAGCTCCCCGGGGCCACCCCGGACATACTGCTGCTCGTCGTCGTCGGCCTCGCCATGGTCTACGGGCCCTCCGGCGGCTGCGTCGTCGGCTTCTGCGCCGGACTGCTCGCCGACCTCGCGCCGCCCTCCGACCACGCGATCGGCCGCTACGCGCTCGTGCTCTGCCTGATGGGCTACGCCGCCGGACTGCTGCGCCCGGAGCACGGCCGCCAGCGGTCCGTCTCCAGCGCGCTGCTGGTCGTCGCGGCCGCGGCCGTCGCCTCCACCCTGCTGTACGCGATGGTCGGCGCGCTGGTCGGCGACACCGCGGCCCGGCACGTCGGGCTCGGCGGCCTGGTGATCAGCGCCCTCCTGTACGACCTGCTGCTGGCACCGTTCGTCGTGCCGCTGGTGATGCTGCTCGGCCGCCGCTTCGGCCGCGACCCGGTGACCGCCGCCAGCGACGACGACGAGGGCGGCCCGGGCCTGGGCACGCTGGCCCGCTACCGCACCACCCGTGAGGTCTCGTCGGGCCCCGGCTACCGGAAGCGGCGCGTGCCCGGCTTCGCCCGGCGCCCGTAGCCCCGCCCCGCGGCCCTTGACCTCCCGACCCTCCCGCACCCTGGAGCGCACGAGACGTGAGCAACATCCCCGAGACCGGCCGAACCCGGCGGGTGACGATCCGTCTGGTGGTGCTGCAGATCCTGGTGCTGTCACTGCTCGCCACCCTCGGCGGGCGGCTGTGGTACCTGCAGATCCGCAACGCCAGCGTCTACACCGCCAAGGCGACCGGCAACCACATCCGCGAAGTGGTCGAGCCCGCCGTGCGCGGCGAGATCCTGGACGCCTCCGGGCGGATCCTGGCCGGCAACGAGACCCGCCTGGTGGTCTCCGTCAGCCGCACCTCGCTGCTCCAGCAGAAGGACGGCGGCAAGGCGGTGCTCGCCCGGCTCGCCGACGTGCTCGGCATGCCGGCCAAGGACGTGCAGGAGAAGGTCCGGCTCTGCGACGCCAAGACGCCGCAGCCCTGCTGGAACGGCTCGCCCTACCAGCCGATCCCGGTCACCAAGGAGGCGACCACCCAGCAGGCGATGCAGATAATGGAGCGCCGCGAGGACTTCCCCGGGATCACCGCGCAGCCCACCGCCGTCCGCCGCTACACCGGCGCCGAGGGCGCCAACATGGCCCAGGTGCTCGGCTACCTCTCGCCCGTCACCGACGACGAGGTCAGCAAGACCGCCGCCAAGACCGGCCTGGACCGCTACCTGCCGGCCGACCAGATCGGCCGGGCCGGCCTGGAGTCGGTCTACGACCGCGACCTGCGCGGCACCGCCGGCATCACCAAGCTGGAGGTGGACAACCTCGGCCGGGTGATCGGCACCGCCGGCACGGTGGCCCCGCAGACCGGCGACAACCTGGTCACCAGCATCGACGCCCGGGTGCAGAAGGTCGTCGAGGACAACCTGGCGCAGGCCATGAACGACGCCAGGAACACCTTCGACAAGGTCACCAACCGCAACTACGAGGCCGACTCCGGCGCCGCCGTCGTGATGGACGTGCACACCGGCCGGATCGTCGCCATGGCGAGCGCCCCGACCTACGACCCCAACCTCTGGGTGGGCGGCATCAGCGGCAAGGACTACCAGTCGCTGACCAGCAAGGACTCCAACTTCCCGCTGCTGAACCGGGCCATACAGGGTCAGTCCGCCCCCGGCTCGACCTTCAAGGTCGTCTCCACCACCGCCGCGGTGCAGGCCGGCTACTCGCTCGACGGCCGGTACGACTGCCCGAAGGCCATGACCATCGGCGGCCGCGAGTTCAAGAACTTCGAGAGCGAGAACTTCGGCGCGATCTCCCTGGAGAAGGCGCTGGAGGTCTCCTGCGACACCGTCTTCTACGGCCTGGCGTACGACCAGTGGATGAAGGACGGCGGCATCAAGCCGAAGAAGGACCCGGGTGACTGGTTCTTCAAGACCGCCCACGAGTTCGGCCTCGGCGCCAAGACCGGCATCGACCTGCCGGCCGAGGTCCCCGGCCGGGTGCCGGACCGGCAGTGGAAGCAGTCCTTCTACGACAACAACAAGGACGCCTGGTGCGCGCAGGCGCAGAAGGGCGGCAACAGCTTCTCCGACCAGATCGCCCGGGAGAACTGCGTCGACGGCTACCAGATGCGCGCCGGTGACGCCGTCAACTTCGCGATCGGCCAGGGCGACACCCTCGTCACCCCGGTCCAGATGGCCCGGATCTACTCGGCGCTGGCCAACGGCGGCACCTTCTACCGGCCGACCATCGCCAAGGCGGTGATAAGCCCGGGCGGGGACCTCGTCCGCGAGATCGCCCCGCACGAGGACGCCAAGTTCCCCGGCGACCAGAAGCTCCTCAGCTACATCGACCAGGCCACCGCGGGCGTCATCACCAGTGGCACCGCGGCCTGGAAGTTCGCCGGCGCCGGCTGGCCGCAGGGCAAGATCGAGCTGCACGCCAAGACCGGCACCGCCGAGGTCGAGGGCAAGCAGACCACCTCGTGGCTCACCACGTACAGCAAGGACTACGCGGTCGTCATGACCATCAGCCAGGGCGGCACCGGCTCCGGCGGTTCCGGTGACGCGATCCGCCGGATCTACCAGGCGCTGTACGGCGTGGACGACAAGGGCAACGTCGACAACGGCAAGGCCCTGCTGCCGGCACCGCAGGCCGAGCTGCCGAAGTTCAACCCGGACGGCACCGCGATCATCAAGCCGGCCGCGTACACCGTCGAGGACCCGTCCGGCCTCGCCGACCCGGGCGTGACCGGCGGCTCCCCTCGGGTCTTCCTCGACCCGGCGCCGCCGGCCGGCCCGACGGCGCCCCTGCTCGCCGCGGCCGGCGCCGCGCTCGAACCGCAGCGCGGCGCGGGAAGGGGACGCGCATGACCTCGTACGGTTCCTACCGGCAGCTGCGGCTCTCGCCGCAGCGCACCGGGGTGTCCAAGGCCCTCGCCAAGGACTCGCCGCTGTGGCGGCTCGACTGGATACTGCTGCTGGCCGCGCTGACCCTCTCGCTGGGCAGCTCGCTGCTGGTGTGGTCGGCCACCCGCGGGCGGGACTCGCTGACCCACGGGGACCCGCAGTACTTCCTCTACCGGCACCTCACCAACGTCGTCGTCGGGCTCGTGCTGTGCGCCGTCGTGATAGCGATAGGGAGCCGGCGCTTCCGCACCCTCGTGCCCTTCGTCTACGTCGCCGTGATCCTGCTGCTGATGGCCACGCTGAGCCCGATCGGCTCGACCATCAACGGCGCGCACTCGTGGATCCAGCTCGGCGGCGGCTTCTCCGTCCAGCCGGCCGAGTTCGCGAAGCTCGGCATCGTGCTGGCGATGGCGGTCGTGCTGTCGGACCAGGTGGACGCGGGGGAGCGGGCGTTCCCCTCGCACCGGGCGGTCTTCCGGGGCCTGGTCTGGGCGTGCCTGCCGATGGGCCTCGTGCTGCTGATGCCGGACGCCGGGTCGGTCATGGTGATGTCCGCGATCGTGCTGGGCATCCTGCTCGGCTCGGGCGCGGCCAACCGCTGGGTCCTCGGGCTGCTGGTCCTGGGCACCGCGGGGTCCGTCGCGGTCTGGAAGTTCGGGCTGCTGAGCAAGTACCAGATCGACCGCTTCGCCGCGTTCGCCAACCCGCAGCTCGACCCCTCCGGCGTCGGCTACAACACCGCGCAGGCCCGGATCGCGATCGGCTCGGGCGGGCTCACCGGCAAGGGGCTGTTCCACGGGACGCAGACCATAGGGCAGTTCGTGCCGGAGCAGCAGACCGACTTCGTGTTCACGGTGGCCGGCGAGGAGCTGGGCTTCGTCGGGGCGCTGGCGATCATCCTGCTGGTCGGCGTGGTGCTGTGGCGGGCCTGCCGGATCGCGCGGCAGGCGACCGACCTGTACGGGACGATCGTCGCGGCGGGCGTCATCGCGTGGCTGTCGTTCCAGGCGTTCGAGAACATCGGGATGTGCCTGGGCATCATGCCGGTGGCGGGCATCCCGCTGCCGTTCGTGTCGTACGGCGGTTCGTCGATGTTCGCGGTGTGGATCGCGATCGGACTGCTCCAGGCGGTGCGCAGCCAGCGGCCGATAGCGGCGTGAGAGCGGCGTGAGCGCACGTCCTCGAGTCGAGGGCCGGTCCGGCAACGATTCCCGGGCCGGCCCTCGACTTCTGTACGGGGCTCGGCCGTTGAGGGTCAGCCGAGCAGGCACTCGGCGGCGGCGAGGGCGGCCCGGGTCTGGTGGGCCACCTGCTCCTCGACCGGTACCCAGCGGGCGCCGAAGCGGTGGCGCAGCTGGTTCAGGCTCTCGGTGACGATGGCGCGGGCGCGCTCGCGGCCGGCCTCCGCGCCCGGTCCGCGGACGTCGGCCAGCAGCCGCAGCAGCATCGACGCGACGCGCAGCGGCACCCGGGCGGCGACGATCGCGGCGGTCGTCACCCGGGAGACCGTGAGCGGCTCCGCGCACCAGCGCTCCAGCCACTCGTCCGCGACCGACGGGCAGACCGCCAGGTTGAAATCGGCGGCGCGCACCAGGGGGCCGTGCACGGCGCGGGCGTGTACGGGGACGCGGGCGAGCAGTCCGGCCAGTTCCTCGGCGCGGTCGCGCAGGGTGCGGGCGGCGGCGGTGACGGCGGGGCCGACGGCGGGGTGGGGGCGCGGGTCGGCGACGGCGTCGACGGACCACATGGGGACTTCGAGGACGGCGGTGACGCCGCCGTGGCGGGTGGCGTAGGACCAGGTGGAGAGTTCGGGTTCGTCGGGCAGGGCGCGGGTGGCGGCGCCGCTGCCGGGGGTGGGCATGAGGTAGGTGCCGGGGGCGGGGCTGGCCCAGCCGATGGCGTCGAAGGAGTCGATGTCGAGGGGGAGGCCGGCGCGGTCGGCGGAGCGGGCGAAGCGTTCGGGCAGGCCGGGGACGGGGCGGGTGAGCTGGACGAAGGCGCCGCCGAAGTCGACGCCGTGCAGGGAGCACTGGAGGAAGGGGCGCAGTTCGTCGATGAGTGCGGTGAGGGCGAGGCTCTCGGGCATGGGCCGGCGGCCGGCGGCGGGGGCGGGGAGGAGTTCGGGCTGTTCCTCGAAGGAGGGACGGAAGAAGTGCTGGTAGTGGCGGCGCATGGTGAGGGGGCCGTCGAGCCAGCCGGCGTTGAGGGCGGCGCCGTCGGGGTCGAGGCACAGCAGGAAGTGCCAGGAGAGGCCGGGGCGGGCGGGGGAGGCGAGGAGGAGTTCGGCGAGGCGGACGGCGGTGGCGGTGCCCACGGGTTCGTTGGGGTGGGGGCCGCCGACGGCCAGGACGGTGTGCGGGCCGCGGTCGACGGAGAGCAGCAGCAGGGGCCGTCCGGCGCGGGAGCGGCCCACCTCGCGCAGCCGGCAGCGGTCGGGGTGGCTGCGGGCCAGCCGCCGGGCCGCGGCCTCGGCGCCGGCCACCGTCGGGTAGCGGGCCGGCGTCACGTCGAGGGGCCGGGGCGGACGGACCCGGTGGCCGGTGTCGGTCATGCTTCTCCTTGCCCCCGGGCGAGGGCCGCCGGGGCGCGGACGGGTGCGCCGCCGGCCGCGGCCCGCGGGCCGGGGCGGTGTCGGTCGCCGGTGGGGAGTCGGCGAGGGGCCGAGCGTACGGCCCAACTCCCGGCGCGGGAAGGGGTGCAGGGGTCGGTGGCGGAGCCCTGCCAGTAGCGCACGGGCCGTCCGGGGGTGTCAACGGCGGACGGCCCGGGGACGGCGGGCGCGCACCGTGCGTGCGGGGCGGGTGCGAACGGACCGGGCCGCGCCGGTGCGCGCCGCGGGCGGGGGCGGGGGCGGGCGGCGCCGCGGGCGTCCGGCGGGCGGTGGCCGCCGATCGGGCCCGCCGGGTCGTTCCCCGGATTGGGCTACCCTTGAGGGTCACCCCTCCCAGCCGTCGCCTGCCGGTGCGCGCGGCCCCGAATCACGTCGTAAGGGTTCCTAGTACATGACTGTCGAATCGGTCTTCCCACGCCTGGAGGCCCTCCTCCCGCACGTCCAGAAGCCGATCCAGTACGTCGGCGGCGAGCTCAACTCGACCGTCAAGGACTGGGACGCCTGCGACGTCCGCTGGGCGCTGATGTACCCCGACGCCTACGAGGTCGGCCTGCCCAACCAGGGTGTCATGATCCTCTACGAGGTGCTCAACGAGCGCGAGGGCGTGCTGGCCGAGCGCACCTACAGCGTCTGGCCGGACCTTGAGGCGCTCATGCGCGAGCACGACGTGCCGCAGTTCACGGTGGACGCCCACCGGCCGGTGAAGGCCTTCGACGTTTTCGGCCTGTCGTTCTCCACCGAGCTCGGCTACACCAACATGCTGACCGCGCTCGACCTGGCCGGCATCCCGCTGGAGGCCAAGGACCGCACCGACGACGACCCGATCGTCCTGGCCGGCGGTCACGCGGCGTTCAACCCCGAGCCGATCGCGGACTTCCTGGACTGCGCGGTGGTCGGCGACGGTGAGCAGGCCGTGCTCGACATCACCGACATCATCCGGGCCTGGAAGGCCGAGGGCCGTCCGGGCGGGCGCGACGAGCTGCTGCTGCGCCTCGCGCGCACCGGCGGGGTGTACGTCCCCAAGTTCTACGACGTCGAGTACCTGGCCGACGGCCGGATCGGCCGCGTCGTGCCGAACGCCCCGGGCGTGCCGTGGCGGGTGTCCAAGCACACCGTCATGGACCTCGACGAGTGGCCCTACCCGAAGCAGCCGCTCGTCCCGCTCGCCGAGACCGTGCACGAGCGGATGTCCGTCGAGATCTTCCGCGGCTGCACCCGCGGCTGCCGCTTCTGCCAGGCCGGCATGATCACGCGCCCCGTGCGGGAGCGAAGCATCACCGGCATCGGCGAGATGGTCGAGCGCGGGCTCAAGGCGACCGGCTTCGAGGAGGTCGGCCTGCTGTCGCTGTCCAGCGCCGACCACACCGAGATCGGCGACATCGCCAAGGGCCTGGCCGACCGCTACACCGAGGACAAGATCGGCCTGTCGCTGCCGTCCACCCGCGTCGACGCCTTCAACATCGACCTCGCCAACGAGCTGTCCCGCAACGGGCGCCGCTCGGGCCTCACCTTCGCCCCCGAGGGCGGCAGCGAGCGCATGCGCAAGGTGATCAACAAGATGGTGTCGGAGGAGGACCTGATCCGCACCGTCGCCACCGCGTACGGCAACGGCTGGCGCCAGGTGAAGCTGTACTTCATGTGCGGCCTGCCGACCGAGACCGACGAGGACGTGCTCCAGATCGGCGAGATGGCGAAGAACGTCATCCAGAAGGGCCGCGAGGTCACCGGTCAGAACGACATCCGCTGCACCGTCTCCATCGGCGGGTTCGTGCCCAAGCCGCACACCCCGTTCCAGTGGGCCCCGCAGCTGTCCGCCGAGGCCACCGACGCCCGCCTGGCCAAGCTGCGCGACTCGATCCGCGGCGACCGCAAGTACGGCAAGAACATCGGCTACCGCTACCACGACGGCAAGCCGGGCATCGTCGAGGGCCTGCTCTCGCGCGGCGACCGCCGGGTCGGCGGGATCATCCGCGCCGTCTACGAGGACGGCGGCCGCTTCGACGGCTGGCGCGAGCACTTCTCGTACGACCGCTGGATGGCCTGCGCCGACAAGGCCCTGGCCGGCACCGGCGTCGACGTCGACTGGTACACCACCCGCGAGCGCACCTACGAGGAGGTGCTGCCCTGGGACCACCTGGACAGCGGCCTCGACAAGGACTGGCTGTGGGAGGACTGGCAGGACGCCCTGGAGGAGGTCGAGGTCGACGACTGCCGCTGGACGCCGTGCTTCGACTGCGGCGTGTGTCCCCAGATGGGGACATGGGTACAAACAGGCCCGACAGGCAAGAAGATGCTCCCGCTGACGGTCGTCAACGGCTCTGACCAGCAGAAGTAGCCGAAGCATGGGTGACACGGTTAGCGAGCTGTGTGACTTAATTCACAGCCTCCCGGAGGGTGAACGGGAGCTCGTCTTGGGCGCGATCGGCCTGATGCGCGCCCCGGGCGGCCCCGTCCGCCCCGGGGAGGCCCGGCAAGGCAGCCAGAGGACCCCTCTGCCCGCCGCTCAGAGTGCCCCGGGCATCGAGTCCTCGATCGAGTGGGTCTGAGGCCTTCAGGCGACGCGTAGAGCCCTCCCCGATTCTGTCGGGGAGGGCTCTTGTGATTGGTGGGGCCTTGCCCGCCTTCACGGGGTAGCCGACTGTTGTCAGCTACCCCCTATGAGTGACAGGTGCGCGGCGGCCGACTTGGACAGGCTCTCCAGGATGGCCTTGCCCTTCTGGGCCGTACCGAGCGACGGGCGGCCGATGATGCCGTTCTCGGTGTAGCCGGCCATGCCCAGGGTGAGGAGGTGGGGGCGCTCCGGGGCGTCGTGGTCGTCGCCTTCGATGCCTTCGCGGATGAGGTGGGGTGCGCCGTGGAGGAGGAGGGACACCTCCAGTTCGCCGCCGTGCATGTCCTCGGCACCTGAGCTCTCCAGAGCGGCGGCTTCGCGGGCCTGGTGCCAGTCCTCCCGAACGGGGAAGAGGGCGACGCGCGGGCCCTCCGTATTGGCCTCTTGGACGACGTTCGAGAGGACGTAGTTGCCGCCGTGGCCGTTCACGATCAGGAGACCGGGGACCCCGGACGCCTGGAGGGACTTCCATGTGTCGTTGATCACGGCGTAGAGCGTGGCGGCGCTGATGCTGACCGTGCCCGGCATGTGGGCGTGCTCGTGGGAACAGGACAGCGTGATCGGCGGCAGGAGGAACAGGTCGTAGTCGGCGGCGATCCGCTGGGCGATCAGGCTGGCGACGACGGTGTCCGTGGTCAGCGGCAAGTGCTCGCCGTGCTGCTCGAAGCTGCCGACCGGCAGTACGGCGATCTTTGTACCGCGCCTGCGTTCGTCTGCGGAAGTGGCGGCCGTGATCAGTGCGTCCATGGGCTCAGCCTCTCTCATCAGGTCGTTGATGGTCGAGAGGGTTCCTTGCTGCTCATCAGAGTCAAACGGTTGGTGAACGTGGCCACTTCGGGTACGGCGCTCCATCGGCGGAGGGCCTTGCCTGCGGCGGACAGCTCGGACATGGCCCGCGCGGACTCGGTGTCGATGGCGATCGACAGCGCCCGGTCTGCTGCGGCGGCGGCCTGTTTTGGCTCGTTGGAGACCGCGTAGGCGCGCGCCAGGCGCGAGAGGTACACCCCTTGGTCGTTGCGGTAGAGAGGCGGCAGGACCCGAAGTTCCGCCTCGAACATGCCCACGGCCGTGTGCGGGTCGCCGAGTTCGATCAAACAGTTCGCGCGTTGCATCTCGACGTACGTTGGCGTGCAGTACGCCAGGTCGAGCGCGTCATCATCATACGAGTCGTCTGGCGCGGCAGCGAGTTCGTGGGCTTCGTCGAACTTGGTCTGCGCGAAGCGCGGGTTGCCCATGAGGGCGTGGCCCTGGGCTTCCTGCTGGGCGGCCAGGGCGCGGATTCGCTGGGTGGCGCCGGCCGACCGCTGGGCAGCGCGGGCAAGACTGACGGCTTTCTGAGGGCTGCGCTGGGCGGTGGCCTGGTTGCTCTTCCGGAAGAGAATGTAGGCGGCCATGACGTCGTCCCCGGACTCCTGCGCCCACTCCATGGCGCGGTCCGACCAGTACAAGGCCCGGTCGAAGTTTCCGAGGTCCTGGTTCAGCCAGCCTAGGAACTCCGCCGTGCGAGCACCGATGGTGAGGAGTTGATCGCGGGCGCGACCCCCGGCGTTCTGCTGAAGGCGGTCAAGTAGCTGGAGGTGCCGCGTCACCGAATCGAGTGCATGGCGTGAGCCGAGTAGATTTGCGGCCTTGTAGTGGCCGGGCATGGCGCTGCGTAGGTAGCTGACGAAGAACTCGTGGTCGATCGGCGAGTTGAGACACGGCCCGCTCGTCGATGGCTCCGGTCCGCGGTGTCGGGGCTGCGACGGGGGTGCTTCCTGCTCCCAGGGCCGAGAAGCCAAGCCGAGCATGCGCCCCGGGATGTGAAGGCCGTCGGCGATTCGCTCGATGACGTCGATCTTCTCGATCTTGGGCTTGCCGGCCATGACCTCGCCGACTCGGCTCGGCGTCATGTCACAGGCACGGGCGATGAGCGACGGGTAGATCCCGGCCAGCTTGAGCAGCCGGAAGACGGCGGCGAAGTCTCGTCTTCGGCACGCCTCGATCATCTCCGGATTGGAGAGCAGACCTGGTGGGAGCCTGTCCGGAACGCGCGCCTCGGTCACCACTGCCCCCGGTGCTGATCGGCTATCACTGCACAGAAGTTGATTACCTGTGAGTTTACCCACATTGGGTAATCACCTTGGGTACGAAGTCCGCATCCCGTCCCGGCAGCCTGGTGTCAAGGGCCGGAACATCCACGTTCGGGCCTCCCTTTGGGCGTCGGGAGGGTGGTGGATGTGATCAGTCCGGGAGAACTCCAGGACGACGCTTCGGCCCACAAGTCGGTGACCGAAGAATCCGCGTTCGAGGCGACGCTTCCACGCCATCGTCTGTCGGTCCATGCGGCTCGGGTGTTGCTGCGGGACTTCCTGATCGGTGTCCCGGGACGGGCTGAGCTCCTGCCGAGCGGCCTGCTCGTGCTGTCGGAGCTGGTGACCAACGCCGTGGTTCACGCTCGCGTGCCCAAGGGGCGACGCATTGCCGTTCGGTTCGAGCTGGTCTGTGACCACCTTCGGATGGAGGTGCACGACGCGAGCAGCGAGAAGCCGGCGATCCGGCGTTCGACTGGCCCGGATGACAGCTCGGGGCGGGGGTTGTGCCTGGTGGAGGCCTTGTCGGCGGAGTGGGGCTGCTGCCCGCGGCCTGGAGGTATCGGGAAGTTCGTTTGGGCTCTGGTGGGCCCGGAAGGTGGTGGGCGATGAGGTTGGGGAGGGTGTCCGGGGTGGCGGGGACGCGGTGCTTCTACGGCGGTGCGGGGCTGCGGAAGGCGCTGGCGCGGTTCATCGTCGTGAACGGTCAGGCGGTCGGTGTGCACCGGTGGCACCCGCGCCGTGCGGGGGAGGTGGCGGCGTGACGGGCCTTCCCATGGAGCCGGGTGCCGGGGCCCGGCCTCGTCCGGCTGACCGGTTTCCGCATCTGGCGTTCAGCCTGGGGCGGTGGCGGGTGGATGAGGCGTACTGGGCCGTGGAGGCGCTCAAGGCGGGGGTGCCACTGGAGGAGATGGGGCTCGCGGAGCTGCTGTCCACCGCCCGGGGCGCGTTGCTGCACGTGGAGTCCTTGACGAAGTTGCTGGAGGCGGTGGAGTGCGGGTTCCCCATCGACCAGCCGGCGACGCTCGCTGAGGCGATCGAGCCGATCAGTGACTACCTGAGGTGGGCGCTGGATACGGATGCGCCGCTCAGGGGCGGCAAGTCGGCGTTCGTTGGTGAGGTGCGGCGGACGCGCCAGCCCTCGGTGCGGGTCCGGGTGGAGCTCGAACTGATGGAGCGCAAGCTGACCGTTCCGGCGTGCAAGCGCCGTGCGCGCAGGAAGGGGAGGTCATGACCGGAACCGGGCGCACTGCTCAGTTGAATGCGCCGTACCCGTTCCCGGTGGCAGTGGAGGTCCGGGGCGTCACAGAGCCCGCGCGGTTCTCCCGGCTGCCGGACGCGCTGACGGCGCTGCTCGGCTCGCTGCGGGCGCTGCCGCTGGATGCGGAGCAGTGGAAGTACTTCGACGACCTGTTCGGGCCGGACGCGGTGCCCTCGGTCGGCCACCGCCTCGCGATGTACGGGCAGGTGCGCGCGCTCGCGTTCGTCGGGATCACCCCGTACGTGGTCAAGCTCTACCCGGCTGATCCGGAGGCGCGCCCGTGATCCGGCACGATCCCTGGACCTGGTGGGGCCGGGTCGTGTGGTGGTGGTCGCTGCACGGCCAGTTCTCCTGGCCCGTGCGGGCCGTCTCCCCGAGCCGGCGTGCGGTCCACCGCGACGTGTCGGCCTGGTTCGCCGAGTTCGGATACCTCGACAGCTCTCGGGACAGGTTGGCGCGCCGGGTCTGGCGGGAGCGCACGGGAGTTGATGACCCGCTCGCCGGACTGGACGAGGCGGAGCTGTTCCGCCGGATCTTCGGCCGCGACCCCGAGAAGGGTGAGGCTGCGCGGTAGGGCCCCTGGCGTGAGCAGGGACAACTGAAGACGTACCGGACCACCCCTGACCTTGGCGGGAAAGTGGGGTGGTCCGGTGGGTCGGAACCCGGTGCCGATGGTATCGGGCTCCTCGGCATGTGTGCGCACAGTTGGCCGGTTCGGTTGTGGGACAGGGGAGTTGAGAGACTGTTGTACGGGGACGACGACTTCGGTGCGGAGTTGGCGGCCGGCCTCGACCCGGACTCGTGGGTGTGGCTGCCGGGGGTGGATTACGCGGCCGGGTGGCGTGTCGCGCGCGACGCGGCGGACGAGCTGAACGCCCTGCTGGCGGCCGGTGGCGTGGAGCGCTCCGCCCTGCGCGCCATCGCCGACACCGACGCCCAGGGCGGACCGGTGGTGCGCCTGGAGGGCAGGGCGGCGGGCTGGCTGCGCCTGGAGGCGTTGCTGCGTCTGGCTGCGAGCGTGCGCCGTGAGCCGACCTGATCGGCCCGGTGGGTGGGGAGCCGGTGCGCGTGGCCGGTTGGGGGAGGCTTTGGGCGGTGTCCTTGCCGGGTTGGGGTCGGGCATGGTCGGGGGGCCGTAAGCTGCTGCGGACTCGGTCAGGGCTTTTGGGCCTGACCGCAATGTGGCCGAGTGGCCCCCCGTCCTTGCCCGACGCGGGCCCCGACGCAGCAAGGTGCCTAAAGCCTCCCTCGGCCGGCCACCCCAGCCACCCCGACAGCGAACGGGACCGCACGCCTTCGGCCCTTAAGAGTGCTGTGCCTTGCGGGCGGGCCAGACGCCCGGCCGGGACCGGCCGGCAGGCCGCAGCCCGGCCGAGGCGGCTGGGCCCGCCCGGCGGCGCTCGGCGCCGCCGCTTGAGTAAGTAAAGACAAGTTGCGACAGCCGCCGCACCCGGCTCGGACGTCGGGGCTGGCCGGCGAGGCCAGCAGCGAGAGAGTAGTGCTCCCGTCCTTCGACATCAAGACGGTGCGTCACCTGTTTGGGAGTATTAGGTCTTCCGCTCACAAGCGCAGTGTGGCCGGTCCAGAGCGGTCGGCTTTCCGGGCGAATCCGTGGCGTCCCAGTGGATACCACGGCTTCGCGCCAACGAAATTATTGCTCAGGTGAGGAGAGCAGCTTGACTACAGCCGAAAAAGCCAGCCGCAGCCTATTCGAATATCATTGGGTTTTGAGCGTCCAGTTCATGTGCAATAGGGACTGGCTAATCGGGACAAAGTAGGTTCCGCCGTAGCACGGCTTGTAGCTGTTCCATAGGCGCACAAAGGGAGGGCAGTGATCCATTAGTGCATAATTTGCAGTGATCGTGCCCCGCGCGTATGCGTGTGTGTAGGTCCCGTCCATTGAGATGACAGGTCCACCGCTATCCCCGTCGGCAGCGCCAATATCCGTAGAGTTCCAGTCGCTCAATTGCACGGCCAGATCTACGTCCGGTCGGTAGATGTAATTTGGCCCGGTGATGCTGATGTCGGTATATTTAATTTGCACGTTGCAGTGTGCGCCGGAGTTTGCACCGTCGGTACAAACGAGATCCCCGGTATTATTCGCGCTCCAGCCGGCAACCGGCAAGCTGGGACCGGAGCTGTCGTCTACGGTGCCCACGTAGACTTCTCGGCCGGTCATGCCGGAGTCGGGGGCGATTCCAACCACATCGTATTCCGGGTGAACTTCGTTAGAGGAAGTGCCGATGTGCCTTCTGGCGATCGGTGACGGTGGAGATGAAAGTGTGTACCAATCCCCGCCAGCTCCCCCATCGCAGTGGTAAGCCGCCATCAGCAAGTCCCGGTTGCTGTAGTTGCTGTGTACCGCGAAACCACTGGAGCATATCTCACCCGAAGGAGTGGTCAGAGAGCTGCCGCCAAACCATGGGGTTTGGTCGGCATAACGAGTAGACAGGTCCTTGCTCAGGGGCTGATAGTTTACATGAGTCTCTACCCCAGTGAGGAGATCAGTTTTTGACTTGACCTCGCTATTCTTCTCTGATCGCGCCGACCTCGTGAGCGGATCGGTTTCGTCTCGCTGGCCGATTCCACGATCCTCGTCGTAGCCGATCTCCAGTCCGCTGCCGTCGAGTGCAGGCGCCATGCTCGTGATCCGACTGGCGGCCGTCGTGGCATTGGTGCTCGCCATCAGGCTGACACTGGATGCCGGGCCGGTGCTTGCCGTCGGCCCGGTTGGGATAGTGACCGGCATTTCATTCTTGACAAGCTTGTCTCGCGCGGCATGCAATTCGGCCATGGAGTACTTGGCTGGTATGACTTCGGCAGTTACTCCAGAAGGCAGGGAATGCAGGATCTTGGTGACGTTGCCAGGAACCTGCCCCTTCCAGTAGAAGCGGAGCTTGTTTCCTGCAGGATCAACTACGACGTTTGAAAAGCCAGGTATTTGGGCTCGATCTCCTTCGGACCTTCCCTCGGTTACCTGGTCGACTATTCCGTCGAGAACCTTTTGTTTGCGCTGGATTTCGGCTTGACTCGGGTCAAAGAAAGCCCATGCCTTAAGCGAGGCCGCGGTGCCCGGCTGCTTTTCAGCTGCATGCGAGGTGTTGGCTGGTGAAGCTATAGTAAACGCCGCGCCGGCGAGCAGTGCCACCAGCGCGGCGGAAGAGATCTTCCAGCCTCTTGAATTGAAGCTCATCCCCCACCTTCCGATCGTGTGAATACGTGGAAGATGGTATACCAGGTTCGATTTTTCCAAGCACCCGGAGAGTTTAGGATAGATCGACTTAAATGAGCTAAATGTCCGACTTGATCTTGTTTGCCGATGGCCCATTGAGGCTTGGTCGACCATGGCGAGGGATGGCCTTGGATGGTGTTGCGGAATGCCCCTCGCCGCTATTGGTTCTACCCCTGCTTCGCGACTCTTGGATGCGGCAGTGACCGTCAGTTCACCTCGCCTCAGGGCTGTCGCGCGCCGCTGGCCACCCGCAGGAGCTCGTCCAACGACAGTGCCGAGTGCTGCGGAGCGTAGCTCTCCAGGGTGAAAGTCATGTCCTCATCAGACCATGTGATAGCGCGCTCTGAATCACTATCGCTGAGCACTGTGACGTTGTGCCCGTTGACTGCCGGCGCATCGGGCTGAGGGGGTGCTGCTGCGGAGCAGCCGTTTTCTGTTCCCGGCGGGCACGTGGTTTGGGGGGTTGCGAGGACTTGGGTGAAGCTCAGGGCCGGGGTGCCGGCATTCGCGAAAAATCGGGTCCAGGAAGGGCTGGCATCATTGCGGTTGAACGGATTGGGCTTCCATGATCCGCCAGTAGCTCCGAATTCTCGGGGGACGTCTTGAGTCTCCGAGAAGCCGGTCGGAAGGTAGCTAATGTTAACGAGCCGGGCAGCAGGAAATGGCGTTATTGCTTTCCCCGTGTTGAATTCCGAAAACTTTCGGTTTCCGAGGGGTGCCTGGAGGGTGAAACTGCTCTCCACGCTGGAGCCGGCACATTGGTGAGTCAGATCTGCGGTGTTTCCCACCTTCAGGTCTGCGGCGACTGTTTGCGATGTCTCACGTGCGAAAACTCGCGGCTTCGCCATCTGGCATGGCACCCAGTCGACCGGCGCCGTGATGGTGCGGCCGTCGGCGCTGAGAAGGACCTGAGCGGAAAGGAGCCCGTCGGTGTCGGCATGGTCGTTCGCGCTGGATCGCAGTGCCGTGACTCCGACTGAGAGGGCCGCGAACACGACTATCGCGCACACCGCGAAGAGGACCTTGCGGTATTGCGGTGATGGCATTCGATCACTCCATGCTCGTTGACTGGGCCTGGCCGGTTCGATGTGCGTGCTGCCAGCTGCTTTAGCCTGTCGCCAGCAGGCGGAGGTACTGGCAGCCGAGTTGGAGGATAGTACACGTCGCCATGGCGCCTCACGGTCTACGGAGCCTGACTCGGATTTCTTCCGAAGAACGGTTGGTCGGCAGCGCGATCGACGGGGACGGCCGGTGTCGCTGTAGCTCGGTGCCTGGATTCTTTGTCAGGAATGCCAGAATTTAACCTATTGGAAGCACTTTCAATGATCCTGAGACGACGAGGTCTTCAGGTGCCCAAGTTGTCACTCTTTGATGGGTTTCGGGAAGCACTGGCCGGCGGCTGACGGCGCGTTCGGCTCGGCATGCCCAAGATCGCGATGTTGGACGACGGTGTCAGTGGGTGGCCTTGGCCTTCTGGGTGCGGTTGGGCTTGGTGGCCTCGATGTCGAAGGTCAGGCCGGTGCACTCGGCGCCGAGCCTGGTCTCTTCGAGCATCAAGGGCAGGCCAGAGGTCTGGTCATAGGTGACACGGTGGACAACCAGCAGAACGGCGGCCTCGGACAACTGGAGGGCTTCCCGCTCGTCGGGCTGGGGGACGCGGGCGCTGACCCGGTCACGCCAGGCTGGTTCGTGCCCGGCGGCGGCCAATGCGGCGTAGGCCTCGGCCGGTGTCACGCCCGGCTGCTGGGCGAGAGACGTCCCTTCGCTGCGCTCCATCGGCAGCAGCAGGCGGTGAAGGGCGCGGCCGTCTCCGGCGGGGTCGGCGATGAGGCGATCGACGCCGAACATCAGCTCGTCTTCACCCATGTCCAGCAGCGGAGCCGTGATGGCGTCGGTGCGGGTGCGGTAGACGGCCGGCTCCTCACCGTGCCCGAACCAGATGTCGGTGGGCGTCCGGTAGGTGCCTGCCTGGAGGGTGACGGTGCGCTCCATGGTGGCGGAGGGGCCGTTGACGCTGGTGCGGACGAAGGTGCCCCGGCCCTGCTTCACGTCCAACTGGCCCTCACTGCGGAGGGCGGCGACGGCGAGACGGACGGTCGGGCGGGAGACGCCGTAGGTCTGGGCGAGATCGGTCTCCGTGGGCAGCTGCGTGCCGGGAGGCCACTCGCCGGTGGCGATCGCCTGTCGCATCGCTGCCGCCACCTGCTTGTGCAGGGCCTCGTTCCGGATGATCGCCATGGTGTTGACCCCTTGGTGCGGGCGCCGGGGAGGCCCGCGTCGCGTGTGTGCCGTGTGGTTTTTGAGAGTTCGTGAATCGTCGTTTGCCCTGGTCGGGCGGCATCTGTAGGTCTGTCGTCAGTCGCTAGGCGTTAAACGTAAGCATGAATCGCTTGCGCCGGGGCGTCAAGGAGGAGCATCATCGAAGCGCAAAGGTAAGTACGTTTGACGACCGACGTTAAGCGGCCTTTGCTCCATTGGAGCGTGCGCTCATGCAGTCCATTCCTGTGGACGGAACCCGGCTCGGCACGATGACCTGCATCGTCGCCCCCGAGGTGCGGATCGCGAACCGCGACACCGGAGAGGTGCGCAAGGACCGTGAGGGGCAGACCGTGTACACGGTCGGTGTCGCGGTGCGGCAGGACGGCCGGCGGGCCTCGATCATCGAGATCAGCGTTTCGGGCGAACCGGTCGGCGTCGTGGAGGGCGTGCGCGTGCACGTCACCGGCCTGACCGCCTTCTCCTGGGCGATGGGGGACCGGCACGGCCTGTCCTTCCGCGCCGACGCCATCACCCCCGTCCCCACCGCCGCCCCCGCATCCGCCCCGGCGTCGTCCTCGCGCAAGGGTGGTGACGCCTGATGAGCACCGTCACCCGCGCCCGGCTCCGCCGCCTCCTCGGTGAGCTCGGGGACCTGGCCGACGAGGTCAACCCGTTCGCCGCCGACAGCAGCGGCGCCCAGCTCTTCGACCACATCGCGACCCTCGCCGCCAAGGCCGCCGGCCAGGCCCGCGACCTGGAGACCGAAGCTCACAACACCGCCCTGGAGAACGGGGGCCGGCCGTGATCCTCGCCCAGCTCCTCTGGGTGGCACTGCTCGCCACCGTGCTCATCCTCCTCGCCACCGGTCCCGGGCTGCGGCGCTCCTACCCCTACATCTGGTGGTGCGTGCTCGGCTACCCGGTCACCGTGATCCGGGTCCGCCTCACCTGGCGGCGGCTGACCACGAACCTCGGCCTCGCCGTCGCCAAGCGTCCCAGTCGGGCCCTGCTCGGGGACTTGGTGGTGAGGGGCGATCCCCTCAAGCCGGTCCCGCCCCGCCTGGGTGCGCCGAAGCTCCGCCGTGGTGGCCTGGATGTGGCGGTGCGAATGCACCCGGGGCAGGTGCCCGATCACTTCCTGTCCGCCGTGGAAGCGCTGACGCACGCCTGGCGGGTCCACGCCGTCCGGCTGTCCTCGGACGAGCGCGGGTTCGTCACCCTGTCCGCGCTGGCCTGGGACCCGCTGCGGGCGCCGGTCGTGCCGTACCAGCTGAAGCAGCGGGTGCTGCGGGCGGTGGTCGGGCTGCTGGAGGACGGCCGCGCGTGGGTGATCGACTTCCGGCGGGCGCCGCACTGGCTGATCGTCGGCGCCACCCGCTCCGGCAAGTCCACCCTGATCGCCTCCCTGGTCAAGGAACTCGCCCCGCAACGCGTCGCCCTGTTCGGCATCGACCTCAAGGGCGGCATGGAACTCTCGCTGTTCGAGGACCGGTTGTCGGCGCTGGCCTCGACCCGCGCGGAAGCGGCCCGGCTGCTCGCGGAGCTGGTGGCGGAGACCGAGGCGCGCATGCAGTTCTGCCGCTCGGTCGGGGCCCGCTCGATCTGGGACCTGCCCGCCAAGGCCCGGGTGCTGCCCGTCGTCCTGATCGTCGACGAAGTCGCCGAGCTGTACCTGATGGCGACGCGAGAGGACAAGGCGGAAGTCGGGGAGATCTCCACGAACCTCCTGCGGCTGTCCCAGCTCGGCGCCGCGCTCGGTATCCACCTGGTGATCGCCGGTCAGCGGGTCGGCTCCGACCTCGGCCCCGGCGTCACGGCCCTGCGGGCTCAGCTGGCCGGCCGGATCTGCCACCGGGTGAGCGACGCGGGCACGGCGGAGATGGCGCTCGGCGACCTCAACAAGGACGCCCTCGCCGCAGCCCAGCGCATCACCCTCGCCGAACAGGGCGTCGCCATCACCGCCGATACCGACGGCCAGTGGCTCCGGGCCCGCTCCATCCACGTCACCCCCGACCAGGCCCGCCGCGCCGCACGCAAGCACGCCCGCCTCGCCCCCACCTGGCCCGGCCTGCACGTGGACGAGCCGAGTGAAGGGGTCTACCTCTGATGGGCAACGGCGCCGCCCTCATCCTGATCGCCTTCCTGGCCCTGGCCACCTTCCTCCTGGTGCGCTCCGGCGAAATCAAGGCCTGGCACGTCGCCCTCGTCGGCGTCCTCGCCATCTACCTCGACCGCATCGGCTGGACCGACCCGATCGTCTACGCCGTCACCTGGATCGTCCAGGGCCTCACCCACACCACCACCTGAAAGACGTGATCACCGTGCCAGCAAGCCCAGCCACCGCCGGCGGCTCCACCCCGAGCCGCCGGACCTCCTCCACTCGCCCCCACGCCCACCCCGGCCGGACCACCTGTTTGGCCCGGCCGGGGCCCGGCGAACCCTGGCCCTGGAGACACCCCCCATGACCCCTGCCCCCAACCCCTACACCGACCCCACCGTACGCCGCGCCCTCCTCGACCGGGAGGCGCGGCTGCGCCAACTACCCTCTATTGATCGGGACTTGGTCCGCCTCGGTGAAATGCCGGACCTGAACCGCTGGCTGGAGCAGATCCGCGCCACCGGCGGCTGCGCCGAACCGGTCTACCTCACCGGGCACACCACCACCCTGGACGCCGGCACCGGTGAGGTCCTGCGGCACTACTCGACCGCCACCGAACCCGGCGGCCGGCTCGCCGTCCGCTGCCGCAACCGCCGCGCCACCCGGTGCCCGTCCTGCTCGCGCGAGTACAGCGGCGACACCTTCCACCTGGTCCGCTCCGGCCTCATCGGCGGCAAAGGCGTCCCGGAGACGGTGCGCACGCACCCCCGCTTGTTCGTCACCCTCACGGCGCCGTCCTTCGGCCCGGTCCACCGCGCGGGCGACTGCCACCGGGCCCGCCGTCGCTGTGAACACGGGGGACGGCACGGCTGCGGCCGAACCCACCCCGACACAGACCCCCTGATCGGACAGCCGCTCTGCGCCGACTGCTACGACTACCCCGGCCACGTTCTGTGGAACGCCATGGCCCCGGCGCTGTGGAAGGCCTTCCGCGACAACCTCTACCACCACGTCGCCACCCGCACCGGCCACGGCCGCACGGCCGTCCGCAAGCTGATCCGGGTCTCGACGGCGAAGGTCGCCGAGTACCAGAAGCGCGGCGCCGTCCACTTCCACGCCGTCGTCCGCCTCGACGGACCCACCGGACCGACCTCCCCGCCCCCGCCCTGGGCCACAGCCGACCTCCTTATGGAGACCGTGCGCTCCGCGGTTGCCGCCGTCGCCCTGTCACGCCCCGAATCGGCGGCGTACGGCGACGGACGGCTCAGCTTCGGCACCCAGCTCGACGCCCATCCCCTCAGCGGTGGCGACGGCGCTCACCTCACCGACGACGCTGTCGCTGCCTACGTCGCCAAGTACACGAGCAAGAGCGCCGAAACCGCCGGCGCCGTCGACCGCCGCATCGAATCCCTCGCCGAGATCCGAGCGCTCCACGTCACGCCCCACATACGGGCCCTCATCGCCACCGCCTGGCGCCTCGGCGAACTACCCGAACTCGAACACCTGCGCCTGCGCACCTGGGCCCACATGCTTGGCTACCGCGGCCACTGCCTCACCAAAACCCACGCCTACTCCACCACCTACGGCCAACTCCGGGCCGACCGCGCCGAACACGCCCGCACCCTCGCCGGCGCCCCCGTCCTCTACACGGACTGGGACACCGACACCACCACCGAATCCGCCTGGCGCTTCGCCGGAACCGGCTACACCCCCGCCGAAGCCCTCATCGCCGCTGGCATCGCCGAAGATCTCGCTACGAACCGGGAGATGGCCCGCGAAGGTGCGAGACGTTCCGATGCAAGTAGGGAAGCGTCATGACCGCCGATCCTGGTGTGTCAGGTGCGGCGGCCAGTCTGTTTGCTTCTGTTGAGGGGACAGGAGCGCCTGGGCAAGCTCAGGGACAGGTCATTTGGAGCGAGATCGTGATCGTGGACGACGACGGCAACGAAGAGCCGTACGACCCGGCCAAGCACTGACGACGACAGGCCCCGACTCACTGCCGGGGCCTGTCGCATGCCGTTCTACGTCGGGCTGGCTTCCCCGCGTCAGAGCTCGCGCGCGAAATGGTCTTCCTTGACGATCAGGCGCTCTCGGTAGTCCTTGGGGATCATGAGCCTCAGCTTCACTGCGGGTGCGCGCTGGCCCTTCACCTTGGTGCGGGTGACCTCGCACCGAACGCCCACCCGCATGAGGTCGGCCGACATGGCCTCGGTGCCGCCCTCTTCCCACCGCTGCCGGAACGTCTTGCCGTTGGCCACGTTCACCCAACGGTCTTCGGTGGTCTCGGGATCGATCTCTCCGAGTTCGGTGATGAGCTTGTCCAGCGTCTGTTCCGCTTGCTGGCGCGTGAAGCGCGTCTTTGTGTACCGGCCGCCGGGCTCCAACTCCTTCATGTAGTAGGCGACGGAGTCTTCAAGCTGCGCCACTTGGGCTCGGGCTTCCGCACCCCGTGCGTACTCCCGGACCTGCACCGGTTCGTCGCCAAGGACTGAGAGAACATCCATGACCACCTTGGCGTAGATCATTTCCGGGTTCGGGATGCCATGTCCGCCGCTCCTACACTTCTGGCAGCGCATGTAGGAGTAGGGGCCATACGCGTTCTCGTACCTCTTGACTGTCATGTTCGTCGTGCAATCGACGCAGGTGAGGACGCCGAGGAACTTTGTGGCGCCGCCAGGCTGGCGCGTTGGCTGGTTCCTGCTGCGCTTGTCGAGGTCGGCTTGCAACTCGTTGAACTCATCTTCCGTGAAGATGCCCGGTGCCACCCTGATGGGCTTGCCGTTTTGGTCCAGGACGAGCTTTGACCGGCGGGCGCGTCCCTTCATCTCGACCTCAACGCGGTACCCCATCAGGCCGGGGTTGCGCAGTCGGCTGAGCAGGGTGGAGGTCGTGAGCTTCTCGCCCATCAGCTTCGAGCGCTTCAGGACCTTGACCATCCGTGTGGCGGAGACCCCGCGCCTGGCCATGCGTCGGCACCAGTGCAGGGCCTTGTGGGCGTCGTCCTCTACATAGAGGACGACCTTTCCGTTTTCGTCCTCACCGGTGACGTATCCGTAGGTGGGCTTGCCCACCAGCCAGTCACCCTGTGTCTTCGCGTAGTCCCAGAGGCTCGCAACGCGTGTGCTGGTGTTGGTGGCCTCGATCTCGGCGATGCCGCCGATCAGCGTGACCATGATCTTCCCGACGACCGTGGTCAGATCGATCTGGTCGTTCTTGGAGACCAGGTTCTTCCCGTACTTCAACGCCCAGTCGATCATCGTGTTGAGGTCGGACAGCCGGCGGATGAAGCGGTCGAGCTTCCAGAACAGGAGCACGTCGAACTCCGGCGCCCGGTCGTTCAGCCATTCGCCCAGCTGCTTCCGCTTCCATGGCGGCACCTTCGTGGCTGAGACGTTCAGGTCGCTGGCGACGCCGACGACGCGACAGCCCCGGTTCAGTGCCTCCCTGCGCAGGTCGAGCTCCTGACGCACGGGGGAGGTGGTGTCTTCCGTCAGTACGGACAACCGGACCGAGAGCAAGGCCCTGGGAGCGTCGTCCGGAAGGGCGGCCTCGGCCCTCTTCAAGTCCTCAAGCTGGGCCAGGTCTGCGGCGGTCCATTCGGCTTCTACGGTGTAGGCCTTCTGAGCGGCTGCTGAGGCCGTGCGGCTGCGTTTCCCCATGCCAGAGACGCTAGGGCCGGTTTTACCCCTGTGTCTATATGGCCCCAGATGCAGACCGCTATTCAGATCGGTCCCACCGGCAAGAAGATGCTGCCGCTGACGGTCGTGAACAAGTAGTCCCTCGGCACACCGACGACCCCCGGCCGGAGCACTCCGGCCGGGGGTCGTCGGTGTGCGGCTGACCAGGGGCGGAGCGAGGGGCGCGGCGGGGCGCGTACCCTTTGAGGTGACAGAGTCCGGACAGTGGCGGGAACCCGCCGCGCCGGACGGGGACAACTGACTAAGGACTGAGCGACCTGGCACGCCGTACGCCCGACGGTCCGCCGCCCGCGCCGACGGTGCAGCGGATCCGTCTCCGCTACACCAAGCGCGGCCGGCTCCGCTTCACCAGCCACCGCGACTTCCAGCGCGCCTTCGAGCGCGCCCTGCGCCGCTCGGCCGTGCCGATGGCGTATTCGGCCGGCTTCACCCCGCACCCCAAGGTGTCCTACGCCAACGCCGCCCCGACCGGGGTGGCCAGCGAGGCGGAGTACCTGGAGATCGGCCTCGCCGCCGTCCGCGACCCGCAGGCGCTGCGCGCCCAGCTGGACGAGTCGCTGCCCGCCGGACTGGACGTCATCGACGCGGTCGAGGTCCGGACGCCGAACTTCGTGGAGCGCCTGGAGGCCTCCGAGTGGCGGGTGCGGCTGGACGGCGTCGAGCCGCAGGAGGCGGCCCGCGCGGTCGGCGTCTTCCTCGCCGAGGAGCGGGTCGAGGTGCAGCGCCAGACCAAGAACGGCGTGCGCGTATTCGACGCGCGCGGCGCCGTGGCGGCGCTCGAGGTGCTCGCGCCGCAGGTCGACGGCGGTGCGGACACGGAGGCCGGAGCGGCCCACGATGTTCGGACCGGCCGTGCCTGTGCGATACTGCGCCTGGTAGTACGACACGCCACACCAGCCGTACGACCCGACGACGTGTTGTCCGGTCTCCGTGTGACGGCCGACCTGGCGCCGCCGGTCCCCGCAGAGGTGACCAGGCTGGCGCAGGGGCCGCTCGACGAGGAGTCCGGCACGGTGACCGACCCGCTGGCGCTCGACCGCGCCGCGGCCCCGGCCGGTTCCGATCCGGCCGCAGGGCCGCGCGCTACCGCGTCCGCCTAGCGGGCGGAGGCCGGATCCAGTGCCTCACTGGATCCGACGGACCTCCGGGGTTCCCGCGGCTCCCCAGGGGAGCGAGCGTCGTCGCAGCACAGGCCGGCCCCTTGCGGCCCGCCGACCAGGACGGTCGGTGGGCCCGAGGACCCCTTCCGGGAGCCACCCGGGGTTGGGGGACGGCGCAGCTTGGGAAAACCACAGAAGACTGGTCAGACCAGAAGACTTTCGACACCCCGCCGAGCGTGGGGCGCCGAGCGAGACTACGAGCCCCTGTGCGGCCTCGCGTCCGCGCGGCGGCACCGTGAAAGGGTCCGGCCCGAGCACCGTGAGCGGTGCCGGCCGGCCGCAGGTGTCGTGCCGTGCCCGGATGCGGAGCCCGGGGGCCTGACGGGAGATCCACCCGCATGCTCGATAACACCGATCCGCAGCAGTCTGCGACGGAACCGAACGACACCGGTGCGACCGGTGGCGAGGGCGCGTCCGCCGCGCCGCCGCGCCGCCGTCGCCGCGCGGTGTCCCGCCCGGCGGGTGCACCGCAGGGCGCGGCGGCCGAGGCCGCCGAGACCGTGATCCCGGCCGAGGCGCAGGCCGCCCCGGCCCCCGCTGCCGTCACCGAGGCTCCGGCCGAGGAGGTCCCCGCGGCCGAGAAGCCGGTCCGGGCCCGCCGGACCCGCAAGCGTGCCGAGGCCCCCGCCGGGGCGCCGGAGGCGGCCTCGATCGTCGTCACCGCGCCGGCCGTCGCCGAGGCCCCCGCCGCCGTCGCCGAGGCTCCGGCCGAGGAGGTCCCCGCGGCCGAGAAGCCGGTCCGGGCCCGCCG